>CAIWEX010000629.1 GCA_903911795.1 uncultured Schlesneria sp. | reverse complement strand
GTTTCGGCATACCGTTTCTTGGATCTGTTGGTGATGTGGCCGCTTTTCGGATCCCTTGCCTGCCGCCACACGCCGCCAGCACCTCGCGGCGAAACTCCTTCGAATATGCTCTTATGGTTCCCTCCAAGATCCCCTGAAATTACTGTCTCTCCCAACTTCGCGATACAGTAAAATGCAATACGATCTAAGATCCATCGAAAACACGGCCTTGTCGCAGTCTCCAAGACCGTGGCACCGATTCCTTAAGTTGGGAGTCTCCGTTTCCAGGCAGATCGCTGAAAGTAGGGTGGGACAGTTCGCTTCGAGCGCCGGCCCACCATCAGGAAACGTCGAGAATGGATGGTGGGCCGGCGCGGCGAAGCGCCATTGGTCCCGCCCTACATCCTGCCCAGCTTCAAAATGGCATTGGCCCTGAACAGGCATGTCGCCCCGGTTGATTTCAATGTTCGGACTCGGGAAGATCTTCGGCCTGAGCCCAGAATCGAATATATTGACCGAAAGGCGAGTCCGTGAGCAGTCATCCGACGAATCGCACACTGCATCCCATCCCGTGGCTGGTCCTGGCTGGAATGATGACAATGCTCAATTCTGCCATCGCGTTCGCAGAAGTTCGCAAGGAAACGCTCACCTACAAAACTGTCGGTGACCTGAAGATCCAGGCGGATGTCTTTCGTCACGATGATGACAAACTACGCCCTGTAGTTGTCTGGCTGCACGGCGGGGCTCTCATCAACGGGCATCGTGAAGGGATCGACAATCGATTGAAGACGGCCATGCTCGAAGCTGGCTACATCGTCGTGTCTCTCGATTATCGCCTGGCTCCCGAGACACAGTTGCCCGACGTGATCGCAGATGTCGAAGATGCGTTTCGCTGGATTCGCGCCAAGGGGACAGAACTCTTTCGAGCAGACGTCAAGCGAATTGCTGTGACGGGCGGGTCCGCCGGGGGCTATCTGACATTGACCTGTGGTTTTCGCATCAAGCCGCGACCTCAGGTGCTGGTCGCCTATTGGGGATATGGTGATCTGGTCGGTCCGTGGTTCAGTCAGCCGAGTCCTCATCCCGCACACAATCAGATCAAGGTGACTCGCGAAGAAGCCTGGCAACAGGTTTCGGGTCCCCCAATCTCTGACGCCCGTCAGCGCAAAGGAAACGGTGGTGCGTTCTATCAGTATTGTCGTCAGCAGGGATCGTGGCCTAAAGCAGTCTCGGGCTGGGACCCGAAGACCGAACCAGAAAAGTTTTACCCGTATATGGCGCTGAAGAATGTCGCTCCGGAATACCCGCCGACATTGATGATTCACGGCGAGATCGATACCGATGTCCCTTTCGAACAATCGGTCCTGATGGCTGCCGAATTCAAGCGACATGGTGTTGAGCATCGCCTGATCGGTCTGCCCGGCGGTGAGCATGGATTGGCGGGTGCCGACAAAAAGCTGATTGACGATGCCCACCTGGCTGCCCACGAATTCATCCGCAAGCATCTGGGCCAACCTTGAACGACGTTGATCGTTGGTGCTTCGCCACGATACGCTGACCACTGACCGAACTGATCAACCTGACAAAACGGAAGCCATATGTCCTCGTCCCCTGATTATCTGTCACGTGCATCCGGTCCCACTCAAGAGCATGCCTATCGGCGCGGCCCGCGGATTGTCGCGATCGAAACACTGATCCCTCACGACATCATGGCAGGCCTGATGTTGCTGAGAATCCATACGGATGCCGGGACCGTTGATGGTGAACCGGTCATCGGACACGGCGAGACGTACTACATTCCGCATGCCGTCGCGGCGACGCTGCATGACTGGATGTCGCGACGCCTGCTGGGAGCTGATGCCACAGCGATCGAAAGTCATTGGCGGTTCTTGTACGAGCGGGGAATTGCGTTTGGCGTTCGCGGCTGCGAAATGCGAGCCATTTCGGCGATTGACCTGGCGTTGTGGGATATCCTCGGCCAGTTGACACGGCAACCGATCTGGAAGCTCCTCGGCGGACCCGTTCGCGATACGATCCCAGTTTACAACAGTTGCGGTGGCCCCACATACGGCAGGCGGCCAAAGGGGGCTCCCGACGCTCAAGGTTGGCCCGGACACGGCGACCTCGGCAAGCCCGGCCCACTGGAAGACAACTACAACAGCGTCTTCCATGCGGGTGATCTGGCAGAGGAACTTCTGTCCGAAGGCTACACGGCGATGAAACTCTGGTCACTCGACCAGATTTATCGAGCAACCGGTGGCCATCGAGTCGCCTGGCCGGATCTGCAGCAGGCACTGCAACCGATGCATGAAATTCGCGATCGCGTCGGCTTGAAGATGGAATTGATGCTCGACGGCCACGGATTCTTCTCGCTGGCAGCGGCACTGCGAATCGCCGAAGCGATGCGTGAAATCAAACCACTCTGGATGGAAGATGTGATTCGCCCCGACAGCATCGAAGCGATCGCCGATTTCCGGGATCGAGCCGGAGTTCCGATCGCCGTCAGCGAAATGCTTGTCAGCCGCGAAGATTACTGCCAGGTGCTGCAACAACGCGCAGCGGACTACACCATGATCGACCCGACATGGGTGGGCGGTATCAGTGAATCACGTCGGGCCGCCGAGTTGGCTCAAGTCTTCAATGTCCCGACATTGATGCACGACTGCACCGGTCCGCTGACCTTGTTTGCAGGCCTGCAGATCTCGGCCAGTTGTGCGAACGTCACATATCAGGAGACAGTCCGAGCCCACATCAAGACGTTGTATCCCTTGCTGATCGATGAACCTCCTGTCATCAAATCCGGTGCGATTGCCTTGCCAGAACGGCCAGGAATGGGGGTGCGATTGCTCCCCGAACTCTTTACTCCCGATCACCCTGGCTATCGCATCACTCGACTGTAAACGGTTGTAAACGAGGTGAATCGCTGGGTCGTCAGGCCCAATCGTAAGATTGATGGCGAATCCGTGCGAGAGTTTCGATCCAGATTGACGGTTGGGTGGCGGGGGCGCACTGGCTTTGCAGAAGCCCCCGAAATGGAACGCGTTTGAACGGGGGCTTCCCCAAAGC
>CAIWEX010000628.1 GCA_903911795.1 uncultured Schlesneria sp. | reverse complement strand
GACGTCGTTTGACGTAAACTTCTGGCTGGCATAGGTAAATGTACTCTTGCCGCTCCCCAGGTCCGTCTTCAGGGCCATGATGGCGTCTTTCTGACGCCCTAGTTCGCCGGTCTTGCGATCCAGAGCTGCGGTCAGGTGCTCGATGTCGACCTGTTGTTCGGCAATCACATGCATACACTGACGGATATCGGGAACGAGTTGATCCACCATCGTCCGAGCCCGTTCGATTTCAAATTCGACAGGGACTTCGGCTTTGACAGCCTGCCGAACGTTGCGACACCCCGTTCGAAGATAGCTGATGGTGTCTCGACCGAAGACAAATGTCCCCAGACCAACAGCAATCGCACTTCCAATGAGGATTTTCTTGAGCATGGCAGCAACCTTCCGATTCCGATGATTGACTTCGCACAACAGAAAGCACGTGTTCCTGTCGCATTCATCGTTATTCGCTGGTTCCGACCGAATATTGGCAAGATTCCTGAAGTTTTTCCGGAAAGATTGAAATTCACCTTCGCAGGCCATCCGGATCGCCAAAGTGTCTACGTGTACGACAGACTTCCAGTCCGTCGCCAAACGTCGGCACCGACGGACTGGAAGTCCTTCGTACAATTTCAGATGCAGCGACAAATGAAGTCTGGACGACGCGCCAGGTCACTTGTCGGAAGTAAGTGGTCTGCCATGCACGGTATGAGACAGTTTCTCTGCAACGGGTGAGATCGGTTTGCTGGCCAGGATTTTCCCGCGGCAGACAACGGCCACATTTTTCGGCTGGCTGGATTCGGGAATGTTGATGTGGAACTTGTTCATGACTTTGGCACTGAGTCGATGGCTGGACAACCGGAAACGCATTGGTCCGTCGCGAGTCTCAACCAGCAAGTGGCAGTCCACCTCGCTCGATTGGCCCCGATCATCACTGTACGTGAAGCCGTAGGCTCCATGCAGCGCCGGATAAATATAGCTCTTCAATTCGCCATCCGGGTCGTAGTAACCGACCAGCGTTGTCACCGGCACGCCAAATGACTGAGGCTTGCGTTCGACCGTCAGGTCTGATCCTGCCCCCTCCTTCCAACGCTTTCCGTCAGAGACGTAGCTCTTTTTGAAACCGCGGGCGACGGCAATCTGTCCGCCATTGAGAAAAAGAGTGCTACCGTAACTGGCTCCATGATCAATGGCGACGGTACGTCCACGATTCGCGGCCGAGGCAGCCGGTACCTGAATGTTTTTGGTCCAGTTACCGTCTCCCATGGAGACATTCACGCGATCGTATTCTGCCAGCAGCGAGGCCATCTTTTTTTCGCTGAGGTCGCTGACCGGGGCGGTGGTCTGTGAACCGAAGTTAATCTTGTGACTGTACGGTTCCATCTTCCCTTTGGCGTCGTTCCATTTGCTGAAGCCGGTCGGCGAGCTGGCATCGAAGACCGCTTTCCCTTCAAGAAAACGCTGGATAATCGCCGCAGTGTTCGGCGTATAAAGGGTAAATCGGTTGAAGCTCGACATCGGCGATCCACCCGCCATCGCGTCCAGACCGAAAGAGCGACCGTCGAACGGTGTTTGGGATTGGTCCTCCAAGCTAGTATCCTTGCCGCTGCGAACCGGTGCGAAATTCGGGATGAAGCGGTTTTTGTCCGCGTCCCAACCCCATGTGGAGTTGATCTGGTCGGCACTGCGATGCACCGATCCCAGGAATCCACCGACGTAATGGCCAAGACCATAGTTGTGCCCCACTTCGTGGCTGAACTCG
>CAIWEX010000627.1 GCA_903911795.1 uncultured Schlesneria sp. | reverse complement strand
GCGGCTGAATGGTTCCGATTCCCCAGGGACGTGGAAGGTCTTTCAATCCAAAGGCCGCCTCAAGCGTGTCGACGTCGAGATACTTGGAATGTGAGACGACCATTTCCTTGCCTGCCGCTGAGTTTGATTTCTCAAACGACAGCATGAAGGGTGGCGCAACGTAATCCTCTGTTTGAGCGGTATCGCCCGCGTTGACTTTCCAGTAGAACTCGCCGACAACCGTCCTGACGTAAGCTTTCCCGCGGTCATAAAGTCGGTACAGCGTTCCTTGGTACGTCACCTGGTTTTTTGCTCGTGTCGCTCCAGTCGTTATCGATTCCGCGATACTCCAGTGCTTCTTGTTGCAGATCAGCCAGCGGAATCCTGATTGAGGATTGTAAAGTAAATATTCGGTCCAGGGGTAATGCTTGCCTTCTTCAATGACATAACGGCTCATGAAACCGATGACGGTGTATTTTGTTGCATCCAGAGTTCCGACGGTTCCCAGTGGAATCTGTAGTGATTCTTTCGAAGTAGATGTTAATGTCTGCAGGTACTGCAACCGTCCATGATTGCAATCGAGTAACGAATGGCAATGGGGGCAGCAGACGCGTAGAGTTTTGTCGGGAGCGTGCAAGTTCAACGGCCCGGCGCATTGAGGGCAATTGATCTGCAAGGCTGGTGTGTTGGGAGCGAGCGGTACCGTGTTCGACTGGGCAATGCCTGTCAGCCTCAGTTCATCGACCGTCACTTCTCGACCAAGAAAAAACCGTGGTCCCGATTCGGTCCCCGACTCTTCGATCGTCGCAAATTCCCCATTCTCCCCGTGCAGATCAGCGAAGCGGTGCTGCACGTCTGGCCGGAAGACCCAGGGAACTTCCCCTTCTGCCGACCGCGCTGTCGCGGTTCCAGTTTCGGCAATTATCAGGTTCTTTCCGTCAGGAAGTTGAATCCGTTCTCCGACTTCCAGGGAATCAAAACCGGGTAACGGCGTCTGTTGACTCGGTCGCTTTTCAGTCGTCAGGTAAAGTTTGCCTTGAGCGGTCGCCAACCAGCGGACTTTGTCACCAGGAAACTTCAGATAGTACTCGTCCCAGACGCCCCCTGCCGGATGTTGATACTGGACTCGACCGACAACCTGGAAGCTCTTTTTCTCAAACGAACCGTTCATGCCTACATTAATCGGAGAATCTGTTTCCACCAGATCCGCAACCCGACCATGGTCTTCCAGTAACTTGTCACCCCGGGCAACGACGGAATGACACGATTCACAGATCGTCACCAGGGCGGTGCTGAGCTTGAACACAACGGGTGCGCCACACGCCGGGCAACTGCCGATTCGTTGTTTCATTGCGGCTCCCCGGATGCTGAGGCCGCTGTCGCCAGGGATCGAATCACATGCCCTCGTTCCACCATCTGCACGGCAACCGATGACGCCGAGAGCATTTCCTTCAGGCGATTCTTCCAAGGCCATTCCCGGCGGCGATGGCAACAAAAGAGGTTAAACGTCGCGATTCCATGCTCGGGCCAGGTGTGGCAGGCGAGATGCGATTCCGATAACAGGAACAGCCCGGTGACACCTCCGGGCTCGGGAAACTGTCGCCACTGGGGAATGCCAACGACTTGAAGCCGCAGTTCGCGAATCGCGCGATCGCAGACGGTTTGCAAGGTTTCCAGCGACCGCAGCAACTCACTGGGACACCCGGTCGCATCGACAATCCATTCGCAACCGGCAATCAGGTCACGGCCCGACTCGGCGAAACTGGTAGTGAAAGTTGTTGGTGAACGTTCTTCCAAGTGGAGGGCCCGCCAGCAAGGTGAGTTCATGCGTTAATCTACGAACAATTACGCAACGTCTGATTGGCGTCAAGCATACGCACTGACAAATGATGGGCAGATCAATCGCGGGTTGCTTTCAGGCGATGAATGTTCCATCGCAGGTCAGACCAGCCAGCAGGCTTCTGATCACCAATGACGGGGGCTGCACTCGCGTCCAGATTCTGAGCCACTTCCTTCATCCGATCCAATTCTCCATGGTCTAACCAGAATCCATTGCACTGGGAACATCGATCCACAATCACGTCCGGCATGTCTGCAGGAGACAATGGCGTCAGGAGGATTGCACACTTTGGGCAGTCCGCTTCCACATGGTCCCCTTCCGTTTCATGAAAATGATGTTCTTCGACATTGGCCCAGGGGCTGCCGTCGAGTCGATCCAGTTCGCCAGCTTCCACCCAGATGCCATGGCACGTTGGACAGATATCGAGAGTGACATTGCCATAGTCGCCAAGTCGCGTCTGCCTGAGCGGAGTTCCTCGACAAACTGGACAGTCCATAGTAGTGATCCCTGCCGACTTGTCGTGAGTCATCATGTCTTGCAGCGTTTTCAGCCAACCCATCACGAATCTCCTTCGGTGAGACCGATCGACGCATCGATCCACACGCAATTGCTTTCCAGATGACACCCACCCAAATATCAGGTCCTTCAGGTAGAGATGCCCGAAATGAAATTTCACCCGACATCGCCGAAACAAAAATCTGAAGGATTGGCAAGAAGTTAGTGTTGATCCGAGTGGGTCAGCAGAGCTTCGACTTGATCCGCCTGAGCAGCAATCTCGAGAACGCTCCGCCGAATTTCTTCGGCGCCAACCGTTGATCGGGGATAGGCATTGATGACAACGAACATTGCCTGACCCTCCACGTCACGGATGGCCAGGCTGGCATGCATGATGACACTGTTCTGTCGCAGCGCCTGCTCAAAGTATTCCGGAACAGCCGGGCAACAGATCGAATAAAGGATGAGCAGCCGGTCGGATAAATCGTGATCCGTTGTTTCTACGATCACTGTCTGTCGTCGATCTTCGGGCAATCGGCGATTGATCCGATATTGGTTCCCTGAGCGGACCCAGGTGACGGTCGTTTCGTTCGCGAAGGCCTCGATGAACAACGATTCCAGATCGCGCTCCTGACCTAGCACGGCTCGCAACAAGGCAGCCGCGGCACAGGCATCGACGGGTCGTTCTTCAGGAATCGGTGATGTCATTCGAGCGACACAGCCAGCCAGTTCGCTACTGAGGTCCGGCCGCAGTTCTCGAACATTGGGGACCAGTTCGGTACGTCCACACAACATCAATTCCGTCAGATTCTTTCCGCCCCACGGAAGCCGTCCGATCAGCATTTGAAACAGGCACAAGCCCAGCGCATAGACATCGCTGGCAGGCGTTGCGACTTCCCCTCGCAATAACTCCGGCGCCATGTAATTGGGAGTCCCACAGATTGCGTTG
>CAIWEX010000626.1 GCA_903911795.1 uncultured Schlesneria sp. | reverse complement strand
TGCCGCTTTGGCTTCAGCAGCCTGCTGCTGAAGAGACTGGAGTTTAATTACAGTTGAGTGAATTCAGACTTTCGTTTTCGATCGATCGACTACTTAATTCCGTCCAACAGCAGGCTGTTGGACGGAAAGCGGCAGCAGGCTGCCGCTTTCCAAAGGAATTTTTATGATACCGCTTCCGCGTCGTTTGTTTCTTAAGAGCACCGGTATTGCCATTGGTTTGCCGCTGCTGGATTCCATGCTGCCTGCACGAGGACTCGCTGCTGAGAAAGCCGCATCGCCGCGGCGCATGGTCTGTATTGGGGTTCCCTTCGGCTTTGATCCGACAGTTTTCGTGCCGACAAAGGCTGGACGCGATTATGCGTTGCCGTCGCACCTCACTCAGCTGGCTGACTTTCGCGATGATTTCACGGTGATCAGTGGGTTGAGTCATCCCAACACTGGTGGCGGCGGACATAAGGCCGAGGCCGTGATGCTCACCGGCGCGCCATATCCCGATTACTCGCACAACCTCAAGAACACGATCTCGGTCGATCAAGCATTCGCAACTCGGTTTCGCGGCGAGACTCGCTACGAGAGCTTCGTGCTGAGCACTCAAGGCCAATCGCTCTCGGTCACGGCCAATGGTGTAGGAATTCCTGCCATCGATCAGCCGTCGGCGGTCTTCAAGAAGCTGTTCCTCGCTGCGACTCCCGCCGAGATGGAAGCTGAATTGTATCGCATTGACGAAGGCCGCAGCATGCTCGACTTCGTGAGCGATCGCGCGAAGAACCTCAATCGTCAGATCGGCACTGCGGATCGGCAGCGCGTTGACGAGTATTTCGAATCCGTCCGCGACGTGGAACGCCAGCTCAAGATGACGCGCGAATGGGTCAACCGCCCCAAGCCCGCAGCAATTGGCGGCGAGCCGCGCGACATCGCCGACAACCAGCAGCAGGAGGCGAAGTTCCAACTGATGATCGACATGATTCATCTCGCGCTGGTCACGGACTCGACGCGAGCGATCAGTCTGATGACCTTCGGCATGCATCATGATCTGTCGCATCACGGCAAGGAACCCAAGAAGCTCGCCGCTTGCCGACAGGTTGAGGTCGAGTTGATGCAAGCCTTCGGCGGTCTGCTCGCGAAGCTGAAGGGCGTGAAGGAAGGAGGATCAACGCTGCTCGACTCGACGATGGTGTTGATGACCAGCAACCTGCGCGACGGCAACACGCACTGGACCTACAACCTGCCCTCGATCCTCGCCGGCGGCGGCTTCAAGCACGGCCAGCATCTCGCGTTCAATCTGCCTTATCTCGAAGAGGTGAGTCAGGAACTCAACGCGGCTCCAGACTCCAAGTTCAACCCCGAGAAGAAGATTCCACTGATGGGCCAGGACCAGCAGCCGCTCTGCAATCTTTACACTTCGATGCTGCGAAATGGCGGCGTCGAGGTCGAGCGTTTCGGCTCGGCCACAGGTCCACTCAAAGGGCTTGTGTAAGAGATGCCTCATCAGACCAGCAGTGGCTCCATTTTGCCTTTGACGATAACCGCCATCGCTGCGTCCACTACAGCGCCAAATTGCCTCCTCGATAAGAATTCCACCCCAATCCACGTAATGATTCCTCCGATAAGGCTTTCAGCATGGCACATCACTTCCCAATCAATCGTCGACGAATATTGCAAACCGCGGCCCTGGGTTTTGGTGACTTGGCACTGGCTGACATCGTGCATGCCGCGTCCAGTCCGCAGGCGGCTCGCAGTCCGGGGATGGTCCCCAAGGCGAAACGGGTGATCTTCCTGTTTATGGCCGGAGGACCATCGCAGCATGACCTCTTCCAAGAGAAGAAATTCATCGCTGACAGGCACGGTCAGAAGATTGATTCGCCGTTGCGGAAGGAAGTCATTCAGGTCGGCACAGAGAAGTATTTGGCGCTGGGGGCGATGGCTCCGATTCGGCCACGTGGCGAGTCGGGAATGATGATCTCCGATCTGCTCCCGCATCTGTCGAGCGTGGCGGACGACATCTGCCTGTTGCGCGGGATGAACGCCGACAATCCGCAACATGCCAGTGCAACGAATCAGTTTCATACCGGCGTCTTCACCGAAGTACGCCCGTCAATGGGATCGTGGATCAGCTACGGCCTCGGGACCGAGAATCAGAACCTGCCGAGCTTTGTCAGCATTCATGCACCCGGCGTGAGAACGTATGGCTCGGGATTTCTTCCTGCTGCTCATCAAGGGACACCTCTCACTGTTCCGCTCAACGACAAGACGTTGCCGATCGAGAACCTGCGAAATGCGTCCAGCAGCGA
>CAIWEX010000625.1 GCA_903911795.1 uncultured Schlesneria sp. | reverse complement strand
GTTCGCTCCGCGAACCAACGCTGAGTTGACACTTTGCCCCAGAATATTCGTTTGTCATCAATACGACTGTGAATAAAAAGAGCGTTGGTTCGCAGAGCGAACCACGACTATCTGGCCATCATTTCCGGCGGCGAGTTGACGAAACATTACGCGGATTCCCAAAATGGCAAGCAGAATCTGACAGAAAGGATTCCAATGCCAAATCGAATTCTGCAATCGAACTTGCGAGTTGTGCCTCTGGTCCTGATCTGCGTCGTGTGGGGCAACGGGCATGGTTCAGCCAACGCCAGTCCGCCCGTATCGGAGACTGGAACGAGCTGGAATTCATTCCGGCATGATCCGCATCACACCGGCGTTGCCTCATGCCAGTTGACGAATGATCTGGAACTCTTGTGGGAATCGACGCTCGGCGATCAGGTGCTGGCGACCGTTGCAATTGTTGGAGACGAAGTCTACATCCCCTGTTTGTCCGGCGAAGTGGTCTGCCTGGAAAAAAAGACAGGCCGCAGAAAGTGGGCGTACAGGACCATGGAAGTGGTCCCGAAGAACTCGTTTGCGCCTGGATTCAAGTCGTCGCCCACAGTGACTGGCGATTCGATCTACCTGGGTGACGAAGAGGGTGTTTTTCATGCGATTGATCGCAAAACCGGAAAGGGAAAATGGAAGTTCAACACCGGCGGTGAAATCTTCAGTGGTGGAGCAGTGGTCGATGGTCGTGTCATTTTCGGTTCCTACGATGGTCGACTCTACAGTTTGAACGAAAGAGACGGCTCGCTGGCGTGGAGATACGAAACCCGCGGACGGATCCATAGCACTCCGGTGATTGTTGGCCAGATGGCCCTGGTGACAGGCTGTGATCAAAGTCTGCATGGAGTTAACGTTCACACGGGAAAGCCAGTTTTCGAACTGCCGTTGAACGACACATTCATCGCAACACCGTCGGTTGTCGGCGATATCCTCTACGTCGGTACGTACAGCGGATACGTCATCGCGGTCGACTTTCGCAAAAAGGAAGCTCTGTGGCGGTATGCCGAGAGCGAAGGGCACCCATTTCAGTCCTCGACGTCGGTGACCGACAATCTGGTCGTCCTGGGTGGGCATGACAGACAGGTCCATGCGGTCAACAGGTTGACTGGCCGCAAGGAGTGGACATTTCAAACGCGAGCCAAGGTCGACAGTTCCCCAGCCGTCGTCGACAGTCGCCTGTTCATTGGCTCGAGCGATGGGAATCTGTATGGACTGTCGCTTGCGGATGGCAAGGAATTGTGGAAGTACAATATTGGCAAACCGATCACAGCCGGACCGGCCATTGGCGAAGGGGTACTGGTCGTCAGCAGCGCCAGTCGCGACGGTCGTCTTTTCTGCTTCGGCAAGAAATAGCAGGGGGCACGTGAAGTGCCGAGGATCAACCAGACGTTGAATGCACAGCACCCATCAGCCGGAAAGCGCTAGCGTCCGGTTCCGAATGACGACGAGTTATTCCGCCGACTTACCGCAAACGAATTTGAGCAGAAGCAAGTATCGGCCGTTCAAGCAATGAGTCGTCGGCAAGTTCCGCTG
>CAIWEX010000624.1 GCA_903911795.1 uncultured Schlesneria sp. | reverse complement strand
CACCCGTTCACTCCCTTCATCACGGAAGAACTGTGGCAGCGATTAAAAGAAATCGCTCCGGAGCGAGGCTTGCCGAACCCTGCGCCAGCACATGACGCCATTATCACTGCCCCGTGGCCAACGGGGCTCGCGACCTGGCGTGACAGCGCACTGGAACAACGGTTCCAGCGCCTGCAGGAATTGATCGTTGCAGTCCGCAATGTTCGTGGAACGTACAACATCAGCCAGGCGGTCACGGTTGCCGTGTCTGTCAAATGCTCGGCCGAGATCACTGCCGACTTGAAGCAGGTGCAGATCCAGTTCGAAACCTTGGCGAAGGCCAATTTGACGGAAGTCGGCCCGCAAACAGTCCGTCCGACTCCATGTGCAAACTTTGCCTTGGGTGATGCCGACTGTTATGTGCCACTCGCGGGACTTGTGGATTTGCAGGCCGAAGTGGATCGACAGAAGAAAGAAGCCGAGAAGATCCGGGGCTTCATTGCAGGACACGAAAAGAAACTGACCAACGCCAGCTTCGTCGAGCGTGCTCCTGCCGAGGTTGTGGCTGAGGTCCGGGAAACAATGGCGAGTCTTCAGAAGCAACTGGCCAGCATTGAGGAAGTGATCCGCGAATTGGCGGGGTGATATCTGGACAGACCAGATGGCAGCAGGATGCGAAGGAAGCCGGGTGATTGGGTTCGTCGATTTTTCGATTGACGACGATCTGGTAAGTGCGTCCGGCGTTCGATCGGCTGGCTTCACGCGGAGCGATGAAGGCAACTTTGGTGAAGGCTGCTTTTTTGGGTCAGACGTACTGGCGTTCGAGCATCTCTGCGGCGGATTCATCGAGTAGCTCTGCGCGGCGGACTTCGTCAAATCGATCCAGCAGGTCTTCTGGAGTCAGTCGCTGCTTGTCGGCTCCACGAATGTCGTGGATCACCTTGCCGCGGACCATCATGATCAATCGATCACCCAGATTAGCCGCCTGGTGCATGGAGTGGGTCACCATCAATGTGGTCAGGTTGTCGCGACTGATCACATCTTCCGTCAGGCGAATCACCTGATCGGCACTTTTGGGGTCCAGTGCTGCCGTATGCTCGTCCAGCAGCAGCAGGTCCGGTTTGATCAACCCTGCCATCAGCAAAGTGAGTGATTGCCTTTGCCCCCCAGATAGGCTGCCGATCGCATTTCCCAACCGATCCTCCAAACCGAGGCCCATACCGCGAACACGTTCGTACATTTCGTCACGTCGGCCTGCACCGAGCGCCCAACCCAGGCCTCGCATCCGACCTCGTTTGGCGGCGAGCGCCAGGTTCTCGGCGATGGTCAACGAAGGCGCCGTACCTGTGAACGGATTCTGAAAGACTCGGCCGATGTACTTCGCGCGACGATGCTCGGGCCAGCGAGTGATGTCCTGGCCCTTCAGCCGCAGTTTGCCGGTGTCGACAAAAAACGAACCCGCGACTGCATTCAATAGCGTTGATTTGCCCGAACCGTTGGTGCCGATCACGATGACGAACGAACCTTTCTCGATCCGCAGATCGACCCCCTGAAGGGCGCGAACTTCGTTCGGTGTTCCGGCATGAAATGTCTTCGTGAT
>CAIWEX010000623.1 GCA_903911795.1 uncultured Schlesneria sp. | reverse complement strand
TCCCCACGCACAGTGTCTGTCTGGACTGCAAACGACGCGGCAATGTCTGTCACGTCGTAGCGAGTTCCATTCCATGCCTCGGTCCAATCACCCAATCCGGATGCGGAGCGATCTGTCCGACTTATAACCGCGGGTGCTACGGCTGCTACGGACCATCGCAACAGGCGAACCCCTCAGCACTGCTGCGACAGTTCCGGCAACAGGGTCAATCGTCTGAGCAACTCGTGCCGCTGCTGCGGAACTTCAATGTCGCGTCGTCGGTGTTTCGGGATGCGTCGAATGAGCTGGTAAAAGCGGCTGATTCTTCAAAGCCTTGCAAGTGATTCTGGTGTCCAATGAGCGCTCGGCGATCTTCACGCGGAGCGATGAAGGCTACTTTATGACCGCCGTTAATACAGAGACCATCACCGTACCGATTCTGACTCGCGTGGAAGGCGAGGGGGGAGTCACGATTCGTACGCGTCAGGGGGCGATTGAAGAAGTTCAATTGAACATCTTCGAACCTCCCCGACTGTTCGAAGCCTTGCTGCGAGGTCGCCCGCTCGAGGATGTTCCGGATATCACGGCTCGAATCTGCGGAATCTGTCCCGTCGCTTATCAGATGAGTTCCGTGCACGCCCTGGAATCCGCGCTGGGCTTCCATGTCACTCCCGAGATTCGCCGATTGCGTCGGCTGCTCTATTGCGGGGAATGGATCGAAAGCCACGGCTTGCATGTTCACTTGCTGCACGCCCCCGACTTCTTTGGCGTTGCCAGTGGGATTGAACTCGCCAGGCAGTTTCCGAAAGAAGTTCAGCGTGGCCTGCAACTGAAGAAATTCGGCAATCGCCTGCTCGAGGCCCTGGGGGGACGTGCGATTCATCCCGTGAATGTCACGGTCGGTGGCTTTCATCGTCTGCCTCGACGCGAGGAATTGACACGTCTGATCCCTGATTTTGAATGGGGACTTCAGGCAGCAATCGATGCCACGCGCTGGGTTGCCGGATTCACGTTCCCCGACTTTCAGCAACAGTACGACTTCGTGGCACTCAGTCACCCCGATGAGTACGCCATGAACGAGGGCGACATTGCCTCAAGCACCGGAATGATGATTTCCGTCGACCAGTATGATGACTACTTCAAAGAGCATCATGTGGCTCATTCGACAGCCCTGCATTCTGTCCGACGCGACACGAACCTTCCCTATTTTCTGGGGCCGCTCGCTCGCGTGAATCTGAATCGCGATCAATTGTCTCCGTCCGCGAAACGACTGGCAGACGAGCTGAAGTTTCCTGCGGATTGTCACAATCCGTTTCAGAGTATCGTGGCCCGAGGCCTGGAACTTGTGCATGCCTACGAAGAATCGCTGAGCATTCTGAAGGACTATCAACCGGCCGGCCCGGCTCGCGTTGAGTACCGGCCGACGAAGGGAGAAGGATCTGCGGCAACGGAAGCTCCGCGCGGGCTGTTGTTCCACCACTATGCGATTGATTCTGATGGCAAAATTGTCAGTGCCCGCATCATTCCGCCGACGTCACAGAATCAAGGGCAGATTGAACGCGATGTCACCGACTATTTGACTGTGCGACTGCAGACGGCACCAGCTCGCGACCAGCTTGCCACTGATGCGGAACGGCTGGTCCGTACCTACGATCCCTGTATCAGTTGCTCGACCCACTTCCTGAAGGTGCGGTGGGAGGAACTGTCGTGATTTGGGTCGTTTCCCGAAAGATCATCGCGTGACAACTCATGATGTCGGGGACAGCCGGGTGAAAGGCGATCCAGATCAAGTTGGAAGTGCCATGTCCACAGGCCCGCGACCACTCGTCGTCGGACTTGGCAGCCATCATGGCGACGACCGCGCCGGATGGCTGGTGGTCGATCAATTGGAAGCATGCGGCTATCCCGCCGAGTTTCTGTTGCGGATCGCGCATTCCGTCGACCTGCTCGATCGAGCCACGCCGGACCAGCCACTGATCATCTGCGATGCCTGCCAGGGATCCGGGATCGCGGGTCGTATCACCCGCTGGCTCTGGCCGTCCGATCAACTAGCCACGTTGCGCCACTGCGGGACGCACGACTTGTCACTCGGTGAAGTTCTGGAACTCGGACGGACGCTGAACTGTCTACCCGGGCACATCGAAATCTGGGGAATTGAAGGAACGAACTGGTCAGCCGCCAGCGAACCATCATCGGCTGTCAAACATGCTGTCATCGAACTCGTTCATCAACTCAATGGAGCCGAGCGCCATGCATGAACGGTCGCTCGTTCGTTCACTCATCGAACAGGTGAACGAGGAACTTCGAAACCGCAGCCTGGGCCCTCTTCGTGGTATTCGATTGGAACT
>CAIWEX010000622.1 GCA_903911795.1 uncultured Schlesneria sp. | reverse complement strand
TTCCTTGCTGGATTCGTCCTGAACGACGCGGCAGTCGAGCGGATCCAGGTCGCGGGGGGCATGATTTCGTTCACCGGAACGGGGGGCCGTCTGACGCTCACCGTCCAGTCCGAAATTCGCACCATGGCAGGGACAGTGAAACCCTTTGCCACCCGCTTGCGAATTGACCTGACATCCCATATGTGGGCAGATGGTACTCATCACCTTGACCAGACCTTCGGCGGACGGATCAGAGGCATCGCCGGGCTTACGCACCAGCCAAACGCGACCAACGACCTGACGATCATGGCGAACCCAGGCGTCCTGCTTCTGTCCGATGACCGGGACCATCATCGGACGCCCCGGCAACAGATCCTTGAACCTGATCAGCCTCGCAAACTCAGTCCCGCCTGAACCATTGGAGCGTGTCCCCCCCAGCAGATACTGAATTCCGGGAAGTCCGATCACTGTCGTCACACCGACCGCCAGACTGCGGCTGATCCAGGCGAGAATTTCACGTCTGTTCATCGAGCTACTTTCGCAGAGGTTTCACGCAGTCTGGGCATCGAACACAGCCGCCAGCGCTTCGTCCAGGCGGCGCGATTCGGCATTCACGTGTTGCGTTTCCAAATGTCGCCGGAAGGCCGTTGAGAGCGAATCACCCAGCCCCGTCGCCCATTCTGGTGAATCCCCGCCGACGACGCATCGTCCGACACACTCCAGCGGCCGAGTCATCGCACAGGCACAAACACCGGAAGCCATCAGCATTGGACAGCTTTCCCCTGGGTTCCTCGACCGTTCCATCACCAACGGCAGATCGACACCACCTCGCTGTCGCAATTCCGCAACAATAGTCCTCGCCTCAGGTTCTGTCACCGAAGGGACAAACGAGTCGCATCCGCAGGCGACAGGAGCGGTACCAGCGCCCACCAGATTCTGAAGCGTCTCTGCGAAGTCCCGCAATGGGTCTGAAGCGGGCCAGCCCCCGATACGCTCTGCGGCGACTTGCCCTAACGCTACATCCGCAAATGCGACTGCGATCAACGCAAACACTGCCAGTACGGAAATCGGCAACAAAAGAAACACCAAGCCAGCCATGATCGTCTCCTGAATTCTGGGGCCGAGACAACTCCGGCCACCGACTGAAACACGACAAGTGGATCTCCTTGTCATATTATCGACTGAATTCTGAGGCTTGTCAACCGAATTCAACTGGCGGGCGAAGAAAGTACAGGGCCTCGGAGGATGGGGAGTAGTTTTTCGGAGCCGCTCCAGAGTTAGTTAGCGGTTGGGTGGCGGGGGCGCACTGGGTTTGCAGAAGCCCCCGAAATGGAATGCGTATTACGGGGGGCTTCTCCGAAGCGGGTGCGCCCCCCGCTACCCTGCCGTGCTAGTCTGGAATTTCCCGGACGAAATGCACGTGTGTAATACTCGTGGAGAATGCGTTCTTTTGAGGGGCGTGGCTCCAAAATTGACCGTGCACCAAAAATATCATTGACGGCCAGCTTTCTACCAGACATGCTGTCTGGCGGTTTGACTCACATCTCGCGTTCCGCGAACCGTTACTCCCATCGCACCGATTCGCGGCACTTCCTTGCGCCCCGCAGAAAAAAGGAAATCGTCATGTCACAGACTGCCCTCTTGGATCGACAGAGAACTCGGGACTTGACCAGTGAATCGGATGGACGTGAGTTTGAGGACCATTCGCCGTTTGGTTTGCAGGGGTTGACGAGAGATGTGCTGCAGATCGTCAGGCCCGAATTCATCACGCAACTGGCAATCACTCTGGCACTCAAAGGGACTCGCGCTCAGATTCGTGATCCCGAGTTCGTCAAGCGACAGTTGTCGTATCACCCCGAATGGGTTGACGAATATCAGGTCGTTCATCTGATCGAAAAATCGCTCTGGATTCAGGGCCGTAGCGATCTGGTAATGACGTTGACGCGTAACCCGACTCAGATTCCAGACAATCCACCACCGAAAATCATGGAAGCACTCGCCAGGGCCTACACGCTACATCCCGAATCGACAGTCTGGTACGGCGTACCACTGTTCGGGGCCGAGAAAAACAGCGACGGTCTGCCGATCCCGGTGTCGGCGTCGCAAGTTCGGAACGAAGCGGAACGCCGGATCAAGGTCGCTCAGCAGCACGCGCTGCGATGGGGCTGGTTCTATCTAGCCATGCTGGGGATCGGTCGAATTCCGGCGCGTTGTGTTCAGGCGTGGCGCATTGCGGATGCGTTTGTCCGTGGAATTTCCGTCGGTGTGGCGCGGTACTGGAAGACTGCTAGGGAAGATGCCCGTCGTCGTGCGCGAGCCGAATTTCAGCAGCAACTCGAACACTGCCGGTTCGGCTGCGTGAAAACAGAACTCCCCGAGCACCGGACATGGCTGGGACGTGGGATCGATTCTGCGGGAGCCATGATGGAATTTCAGGTCGCCTTCGTAGGGCACCTGGCTCCATTTATCGGGACTGCGGCACCACTGGCGATTGCAAAATTCGCACCAATGCTACTCGTCCCGATGACGGTCGTGTCGGTCGATCCGTTCCTGTTTGTGGAACTCCCCGAAGAACCGGGCAAGCTGCGTCACGTGGGACATTGGTATTGGCAACAGAAAGAGGATGGCGAGAAACTGCATCTGCATGTCTGACGGGAGTACGGCAACCGTTCCTGTGGGGCGATTGTCCACGCGTGTCAACACAGGCCTATTTCTCAGGGGACTGGTCGTTGTGCCCGTTTTTCTGAAGTGCGTTGTTTCGCATTTCACAAAAGCGGGCAGCGCGCGACCACATCTCGGCTAATTCCAGACGCCCCAGGTCGCGACAGACTTGAACCAGTTCACGTCGTGGCTCCAGGGCATCAGGAGCTTCGCTCGCCTTCAGATTCAATTCGACCAGCCGGTCCTGTAACTTTCGATACCGGACGTATTCGGCCTGTTCCTGATCGCGCTGTTCGGTCTTCCCCTGGATTCCCAGTAACTGAACGAGTTGATAGCGGCTTTCCACATCGTAGGGTTCAACAGTCAAGATCTGCCGCAGTAATTCAATTGCAATGTCCAGCTTTCCCTGATCTTCCACCAGTCGGACTTTGATTCGCAAAGACGGTGGATCGGCAGGGGATTGGATCAGAGCCGATTCGATTTCTCGATTCGCCTGATTCTTGTTTCCAAGCGACCAATGGCACTCGGCCAGCAATGCAGAACGTTGTGTCGAGGGGAGATCGGGATCAAGAACCGTAATTGCCCCTTGATAATCGTGGATGTGAATCAGCGACTTGGCCAGATCCCGTCGAATTGAGCTTTCGACTTGTTGTAGCGGATGCTTGTCCAAAGCGAAACGCAGCTCCTGGATCGCCTCCTGAAACTTCTCGGCATCGGCCAGGATGATTGCGGCAAGCTGATGTGGTCGGTAGTCGCCTGGAGCAAGTCGTTGAACATGGGCGAGGGCTTTCAGGGCGAGAGCATTGGAGCCCAGGTCGTAGTACATGGCCCCCAGCAGACGGTAGGCTTCCAAGTCGTCGGGGAACTCAGAAACCAGCGTTGTCAGAGCCACCTCGGCCTGCTGAAGATCTCCCAGGTGAAATTGGCTGGTCCCCACCAGTCGCAGCACATCCTGTCGAAACGGACTGTTTTCCAGTCGCCTGGGGAGTTGCTGTAACACTTCATCGTATTTGTTACGGCGAGCGAGCCATGAACATCGCAGCAGCGTCGCCTCATCCGTCTGTCCTCTTTTGGTCAATGCCCGTTCCACTCGCTCCACGCCGACAGAATCCATCAATTCGACAAACTGAAGTCCAGCCGCGAGCGAATCTGCAGGCTCGACTGGCCGGAAAATCAGCCAGAGGGAGACCATCGTTGGAATCACGACCAACAGCGGTGCGACAAAAATCCAGCGTCGGTTCATCGTTGCTTTCACCGGCCAATGACATTCCGTAAAGACCAAGTACGTCAATTCGAATGGAAGTATCAGGAGAATTTAGAATTCGGCTTGATTTTATCCAAAAACAAGTCGAGAATTTCAAAGATAATTGATCTTGATCGTCTGCAATCACGTCTCACGTCCAGTTTTCGTTTTGCTCGTACGGATTCCTTTTCCATGACGAGCTGCAGTGCCACGAGTCTTTAAGGCTGGTTCCAGCCCGTTGTTTTCCCGGAATGATTCTCAGAACGGGAGTGCAATCATTTTCTCTATTCGGAGGAAGGTCATCATGCGTCGATCTCGTAGAAAACCTGGTGGATTTACTTTGATTGAACTGCTGGTGGTCATTGCGATCATTGCGGTTCTGATCGCACTGCTGTTGCCGGCCGTTCAACAGGCACGTGAAGCGGCGCGTCGAACGCAGTGCAAGAATAACCTGAAGCAATTCGGGCTGGCGATGCACAACTACCACGACACCTTGAATATTTTCCCGTGTACGATCAACCCCGGTAATTTTTCGGCACCCAACGGTGTCGGTGCAATGGTCCATCTATTGCCTTACATTGATCAAGCCCCGTTGTATAATACGATCAACTTCTCTTCGACGGGAGGGTGGCAAACGCCACTCAACAGTACCGCACCAGCAGGGAGTCGCTATTACGAAGTCACTCCTCCTGGATTTCGATGTCCAAGCGACACGTCGGCTCAATATTATCCCGGTACCAACGGGATTCAGGGGAACTGGGCGACAGCGAGCTACGGTCTTTCTGGCGGGGCCCAGAAAGAAGGTGGAAACGGTTGCAGTACATACCCAGGAAATGTCTTCGGCACTGGCCCTGATGATCACACGGACTCACGCGATCCGACAAGAATTTCGGGGATGTTCAGCCGCTATGGATTCTCGTGTAACATAAAGCATGTGACCGATGGAACATCGAATACGATTCTCATGGGTGAGGCACGATCAGAGTGTAGTGATCACCAGCGACATGGTTGGGCAAATATCAATTCCAACTGGCTGCTCACCACGGCACCGATTAATTTCCAGACGTGTCTCGGTGGAAGTGGTTGCAATTCCAATTCGAACTGGAATACCTCACAGGGATTCAAATCCCGCCATGTCGGTGGTGCTCACATCCTGCTGTGCGATGGTTCGGTCCGTTTCCTGAGCGAAAACATCGACTACATGACCTACCAAAGGCTGGGTGATCGACGTGACGGTCAGGTTGTCGGTGAATTCTAGAAACCGCTCCGCAGAGGTTCCGTTTTCAGCGTAGTGACCGATGACACCTCGTCATCGGTCACTTCCATTCGTGCCAACTCTCTTCTCTTTTGATGGACTTGAATATGGCTGACCGTATTGGAATTCGAAAAGCCGCGCAGGTGATGACGATCGCCTTGATGCTCGGTTTAAGCACATTCTCTGGCTGTTCTCCGGCTTCAAACCGGCCGAAACTGGTGCCGGTCTCCGGGACCGTCAAATTCAAGGGAGCACCGCTGCCGAATGCGACCGTTACATTCATGCCCGAAGGGAGTGCTCCTCGAAATCCCTATGGAACAACTGATAAGGATGGAAATTTTCAGTTGACCAGCTACGACACGAACGACGGTGCAGTTCCAGGTGATTACATGGTCACCATTGTTGCCAAACCGGCTGACGGAAAGAAGCCGGAAGAACGAACGGCAAGTGACATGATCGCACTGGGCCCCGGTGGAACGTTAAAGGCCGAGGACACCGTCCCCACCAAATATGCGGACAAGAAAACTTCTGACCTGAAGCGAAGCGTTGTCGCAGGCGACAAGAACGTCTTCAATTTTGACTTGAAAGAATAGTTGTGATCTGAGTTTCCTCGAATCACTTTGCATCGGGCAGGTTTTTGACCTGCCCGATTTCGTTTTTACAGCGGTCAGCTTTCCGCGAACAGCAGTCAGCCCAATGCAAATCTTTTCGATGTTTTGCAGACTGCTGATCCGCACGTTGCTGGCGGAAGTTGTAGATTTTACCAAGGGCAATCGTTCGCCGGACGAACTTTCTTCCAACTGCAGATTCCAACACAACGTACTGGTGTGGGCATCATCGCGTCCGCGTTGCCAGGTCAGATTGGTTGGACCAGAAGCGGCCATCAATGGACTCGCCCCAGAATTGCTTGGGAGATTTGACGTAACTCGTTACCATATCCTGCCCCTATGGTTACGGCGGAAAAAGGGGAGTGACACCTGTCGCTCAATTTTTGCTGGCCGAATTCGGGCATCAGGAATATTTTGGTTCAGCGAAACGGAATGGGTGGCATGAGTCCTGCTTGGCATGGCTTCACCACCACGGTTTTGGCGGAACAGTACTTATCGCAGGATGCGTGAAATGACAGGTCGACGTTCGTTGTTCGGGGTTTACGGTCTCGTTCAGACCGCAGTAGCGTTGATTGTCTGTGCGACATCAACAGCATTTGCTCAGTTGGATGGTTTCAGCGATTCGCTGGGCCTGAAACCTCGATCGACCCCCAAACCAGTCTTCACCACGACGCTGACTCCGGCCAGCGCGAAGGCTGGGGACGAAGTCACTCTGACAGTCCATATCAAACTCCCCAAGGGATTCTACATCTACAGTACGACCGGTGAATTTGAAGGCCGCACTCGTATCTCGACGGATGCAGTCGGCCTGGACGCGGTCGATGCGGAATACGTTCCTGATCGTGAACCGAAGACCGTGTTTGAGCCCCTGTTGAAGGTGGAACTCCAGAAGTTCCACGACCAGGTCACCTGGAAAAAGCGATACAAACTTAAGTCTGATGTCGATCCAGCGAAAGTCGCTGTCAAAGGCGAGATATCCGGGCAGTACTGCACCGAAGATTCGGACGATCAACCAGGGATGTGTATTCCGATTATCCCTCCCTACGAATTCAAAGCCACGTTGTCGGGTCCGGGAGCGTCCGAGACCAGCGAAACAAAGTCTGCTGAACCAGTCCGCTTTGAATACGAAGAGCGTCCGAAGCGAGGCACGATCAATCCCGCGCTGCTGCGATTCAAGCTGTCACCGACAGATGCCAAGCCAGGTCAAAAAGTTCAGCTTTCGATCACCATGGAACTCGACAAAGGCTGGCACACGTTCTCGCTGACTAACGGTCAGGGGGGCGAACCGACAGCGATTAACCTGACGGGATTGAATGGTCTGAAGCCTGCCGGAACTGGATTTGTCGCTGATCATCCCCACGAAGTCGAACAACCGTTGCCCGAACTCAAGCTTGAAGTTCATCATGACCGTGTGACGTGGACCCGCGATCTGGAAGTGACTGCAGGAACCAAACCGGGGGCGTACGGTCTGACAGGCCGGATCGCCTATCAGACGTGCGAAAAGAGCTGCATCCCCTTGCAAAAGGTAAAATTTCAACTGGGCGACGTCTCGGCCGTTGAAGAGTTTGCAGAACCAGAAGATGTCGCAGCACCTGAAAAGAGCGGAACCACCAACACCCCTCCTCTGGCTCCCGTGGGAAACGCGATCAAACGGCCTCAGGATCAGGGATTGATCGGGTTTCTGCTGACGGCGATCGGATTCGGATTGATTTCGCTGCTTACTCCCTGTGTTTTCCCGATGGTTCCGATCACCGTCAGTTTTTTCCTGAAACAGAGTGAATCAGAACACCATCGGCCATTGCTGGCAGCACTGGTCTTCTGCGGTTCGATTGTCGCAACGTTCACAATCCTGGGTGTCGGAATCGCTGCCGTGTTCGGTGCCGCCAAGCTGAATGCGCTGGCCAACAACCCATGGCTGAATGTGGCCATCGGAACCGTGTTTGTCGTCTTTGCGCTCAACATGCTCGGGCTGTTTGAAATCCGTATTCCCAGTGAATTGCTGACATTTACTTCCAATAAGGAACAGGCAGGGGGCTACCTGGGGGCAGTCTTCATGGCGCTGACTTTCACCCTGACGTCGTTCACCTGCACCTTTGCATTCGCAGGAACGCTGCTGGTTGCTGCGGCCCAAGGCCAGTTTTACTGGCCCATCATCGGCATGCTGGCGTTCGGGACCGCATTTGCATCGCCGTTCTTTATCCTGGCGCTGGTCCCCAGCATGCTCAAGAAACTTCCCAAGAGCGGTGGATGGATGAACGCGATCAAGGTCGTAATGGGCCTGATCGAAATCGGTGCGGCAGTTAAGTTCTATAGCGTCGCAGATATGGTCTGGAATCCCGAACCCGTCATCTTCGACTTCGTCTTCGTGATGATCGCCTGGCTGGTTCTTTCACTGACAATCGCCCTGTACTTGCTGGGGGTCTTCCGAATGAACCACGACGTTCCTTCGCAGGGACTTTCGGTGGGACGTATGATTCTCGTGATGGCGTTTTTTGGCTTGAGCTGCAATCTGGGTGTCGGGCTGATCAATCACGAGCGGGGCGGTGGCTGGATCATGGATCAGATCATCGCGTTTGCACCACCTCGATTCGAAAACCAGACCATCCTGCAAAAGGGAGGCTCGACGACGGATCTTCCAGAACCAGTGATCGCCCACCACGGAATCTGGTTTGCGATGGACGTCGACAAGGCTATTGCACACGCGACAAAGAAGAACCAACCCCTGTTATTTGACTTCACGGGGGTCAATTGCATCAACTGTCGGTTGATGGAAGAGAGGTTCCCTCAGCCACAGAATCGAACTCGTCTGGACAAGTTTGTTCTCGTGTCGCTCTATACAGACAAGGTCCCGACGGTTTCCAACCCGGCAGAAGTGAAGCGACTTCTCAAACGCAATGTTGACTTGCAGACGCAATGGTTCAACGATGTCACGCTTCCGTCCTATGCCGTTGTCACTCCAGACGGTAAGACGATCCTTTCCAGCCACTTCGGCCTGGAAGGAAAAGAGGGAGAATTCGCCGCATTCATGGACGAGGGCTGGGCGAAGTGGGAAGCTATGAAGAAGTGATCCTTGGGAAACCTGATCGTCCAGAACTGTATTCTGAAATTCGCGTTGATCGTTATTTGAACAGCTCATTTTCCAATCGTGTCCCCGAGGGCAGATGCAACTGCCTCACAACATAGCGAGGTCTGGTGATGACGAGTCAGCGTCCTTCCTTTCGATTGTGCTGCGTCTTCTGTGCGCTGCTCAGTGGTATCTTGTGGTTGCTGATGACGCAGGGACTCTCTTCGGTCGCCTCGGCACAAGAATCTCCTGCCGACGCAGAAAAGCCGACCAGTCCAAAGCCCACCAAAACGGAGGAAAAGAATGCCCGCCGTTACCAGATGCGCCGCGATCATGACCCGAATGGGACCGGTAAGTTCTATATGGGACGCGAGATTGCTCAGGTGATGAGTTTTCATGGCGCACCATGGCTGGAACGTCCCGAGCGGGAAGAAGAAGAGCGACTGAGTGTGCTCGTCAAACTGTTGAAACTGAAGCCTGACATGGTGGTGGCGGATGTCGGTGCAGGTTCCGGTGTGATCACCATCCTGATGGCTCGCGAAGTGGGCGACAAAGGAAAGGTGATGGCGATCGACATTCAAAAAGAGATGCTCGTCCTGCTGGGTGACAAGCTCAGTCGGATCGGCTTGAAGAATGTCGAGTTAGTCCTGGGGACCGAGAAGTCGCCGAAACTGGAACCGAACAGCATCGATCTGGCACTGATGGTGGATGTTTACCACGAATTCAAGTTCCCGTTTGAAATGATGGAGGAACTGGCGAAGTCCCTGAAGCCAGGGGGCAGAATCGCGTTTGTCGAATATCGTCGCGAAGATCCCGATGTCCCGATCAAGCTGGTTCACAAGATGTCGGAAGCCCAGGTCAAGATCGAGATTACTCAGCCTGAGTTCGGCTTAAAGTGGAAAGAGACAATCAAAGATCTTCCACGTCAGCACATCGTTATCTTCGAAAAGCCAATCGAAGAACCCAAGCCGTGATCAATGCAATTTCTGTTTTGCTGATCGCTGAAGGCTGACTGCTGAGAGCTATCAAAAACGTATCGCCGTCGCCGGTCCGAGGGGGAAGACCGACGACGGCGATCACAGGTTTGGTACACACGGTACCGAGCCGTCCAAGGCAACCAGCCCGAAACCGGAGGTTTCGGGCCGGCGCCAGAGGCGGATCAGCGAACTGCACGTAGAATTCGTGGTGAGTCAATCTGGGTGCAGGCGTGCAGGCCGCTTCCGCTGGAATTTGCAGTAAAATCAGTGGTGTCAAACAGGCTCGTTCAGCGGTCCAAACCAAGTGCGGGGATGGAACCAGACTCCATGACCCGACGCCAGTGTTATCGGGAAAGAGTTGCCGTCAGTTCACGCCATTTGATCGTTTTCTTAACAGACCAGATTTGCACGGCGAGAGTGTGGAACCCGGCATACCGATTGGGGCGAATTTTCGGCCGATGTCACCCGCAAGCCTCAACGAAGGTAACGCTTCAAGTGACGGCCGAGGAATTATTGGTGATTTCCAAATGCCGATTGAACCCACCAATCAAAGAATCCCATTGCCAATGAGCCGTCGTCAATTTCTGCTGCTGGCGACATCGTTTCAGGGGGGATTGGCGATACTGGCACTCGTCATCGCCTGGTTGCTGAATATCAATCCATTGGATCAGGTGCGGTGGACCACGTCTGCGGGTGCCGCTGGGATTCTTGGCACGATTCCCATGTTGCTGGTTTTTGCAGTGACGTATCGTTCCAACCTGCGACCACTCCGTGAAGTTCGGTGTTTTCTGACCGAGACACTCGGTCCAACCCTGAAAGACTGTTACTGGTTTGACCTGCTGTGGGTGTCATTCCTGGCAGGATATTCCGAAGAGTTGCTATTTCGGGGGGTGATTCAGAACTGGGTGACTCATTGGGGATGGGTCACCGGGCTGATTGTTGGCAACATATTGTTTGCGGTGGCACACGCAATCACTCCTGCCTATGTGATTCTGGCCGCGATTCTGGGAATGATGCTCGGATTGCTGTTTGAATGCTCGGATTCTCGCAATCTGCTCGTTCCCGTCGTGGCGCACACACTTTATGACCTGATCGCGTTGACGGTCATTCGTCGCAATTACCTCCGACAATCGCCAGAGAATAGTGCTTGAAGTCGTCTATTTCCCACTCTCTTTCGCACCGTCCTGTGCGCGAGCGATGGCAAAATCGACAAGTTCCTGGCACCGAAAGAATCCCTGCCAGTAATTGTGGCCCTGGCCTTTTGCCACGATCAGTGTGATCAAGGCTTCTGCATCGGCGGCTTTATAGCGAGACACGAATTCTGCAGAGTTTTCTTTGAGCGGGACGACCTTGTCTTCGTCACCATGAATCAGCAGGACTGGAACTTTCGCTTTGGCCAGAACGCCGACTTTTTCGATGGGGTTGTGCTCCAGCAGCCGAGCTTCCAGTTCAGCTGCAGATAAACCGAAGGCAGAGGCAGCATTGGCGATGCCGGGGTAAGTCCGAAGATCAAACACGGGATAGATCCCCGCAATTCCGGCAACTTTTTCAGGATTCTCTGTCGCCCAACTGGTGACCCACAAGCCACCTCGACTTCGCCCCAGCATGCACGCCCGAGACGCGTAACCTCGCTTTTCGACCAGTTCCTTGTAAAGAGCTGAAAGCAGTTCACGACTTTTGGGGCTCCCGTAACCTTCGCCAACATCAATCCCTGCGACGGCGATTCCGGCAGCCAGGAACTGTTCGTGCATCCATTTTTCATGGCTGTCCGGCAGACCGTTCAGAGTCGGCGCGTACATGATCCAAGGTTGTGGCTTACGACGCAGCTCTTCTTTTGGTAGCAAGACAAATGCGGGACGATCCGCGACCAGAAACGCTTCGCCCGGAAGAATCAGTGTCTTGATGGGCGGCTTGGAAGGTTCCTCTCCGAATGCACGAGCGACGCTTGTTGCAATCGTTAAAGAAAGCACAAGCAGCGAAAGAATCGCAGCAGAAGTTTGTCGAGATTGGCGGTGGTCATTCATGAGGAATATTTTTCCGTTGGAGAAAATGCTGAGTCGTCGGGAATCTCTGCGAATCTCGCCGCGAGGAAATCGCGTCAAATCATTGCCGGGCTTCAGCTTGAGAAAAAGAGGCGGAAATCGGAATCTTGTCGCACATCTGGGAATATCATGCGTATCTATAACCTTTTTCGCAATTGACGGTTGCGCCGTAGAATTCGGATTTTGCGACGGGCGAAGCGGGAAACTTTCGATGGGAAATGAAACCCGGCAAAGGGGGCGGGAATTGGCGATCCCGACAGGAATGCTTGCCGTACGGTTTAGTGCCCCTTATCATTCTTAGATTCTTACTTCTCACCAACTTAGGTTGGCGAACGGAATTCAGACTTCTGCGCGAATTCAGGCGGACGTGGAAAATCCATCTCCGCGATTCGATTTGTGTCCGTCGCCTGCGTTGCCATTAGCATTGAGGAACCTGCGTTGCGCGCGATCATTAGCGATATCCATGCCAACTTGGAAGCGCTGGAGGCGGTACTCGCCGACATTCGCCGGTTGGGAATTACCGAGATTTACTGCCTGGGCGATATCATCGGATATGGCCCGAATCCGTGCGAGTGCATCGACAAAGTGATGTCGTGCAAACTTTGCCTGCTGGGCAATCACGATCAGGCCGCGTTGTTTGATCCCGAAGGATTCAACGCCAGTGCCGAGCGTGCTGTTTTCTGGACGCGACGTCAGCTTGAATCAGGAACCGGTCCCGCCGCAGATCGTCGTTGGGAATTCCTGGGCGAGTTACCACGAGTCCATCGGGAACCCAATTTCTTGTTTGTCCATGGTTCAGCACGCAACCCGCTGAACGAATATGTTTTCCCGGAAGACATCTACAACCAGCGAAAGATGGAGCGGATCTTCTCGCTCGTCGAACAATATTGCTTCCAGGGCCATACACACATCCCTGGTGTATTCACCGAGGATCTGAATTTTCTGGCTCCGGAAGAGATCGACTTCAAGTACGAACTCGGCCCGAAAAAGGTCCTGTCAACGTCGGTTCGGTGGGTCAGCCGAGAAATGGTGATCCAAGATCGTCGTACGTCGTACTGGATGGGAATACGATCACCTTCAAACGCGTCGACTATGACTTTAACCAGACGGCCCAGAAAATTTACGACATTCCCGACCTGGACAACTTCCTTGGTGACCGTCTGAAAGATGGTCGTTGAGTCAAGTTGCAGGTTGCACCGTTTTCCAGTGAATGGGAAGCCGGGCGCGTTCGAGCATTCATCGCCGGTTGATGGCGAAGCGGTTTAACACACGAGATCAGTATGGATCAGCGGCGGTTTTTTGTTTTCTTCATGTTGTCGATGCTGATTTACTTCGGCTGGATTGGCTATGTTGTTCCAATCCTCTTTCCTGCGCCTCCTCAAAAGCCCAAGGTTGAGACGGTCGCGGATGACTTGCACCCCGAAAATGTTGCCTCTAAGGAAGTCAGGGCTGGGGGCG
>CAIWEX010000621.1 GCA_903911795.1 uncultured Schlesneria sp. | reverse complement strand
CTGGAAGCCCGCAGCCCATTCATGGACCACCATGTTGTGGAACTGGCAGCCCGCATTCCCATGGAGTTGAAACTGCATGGCGGCCGCGGCAAGCGGATACTGATCGACACCTTTCGAGACCTGCTGCCGGAATCGATTCAAACCCGCCCTAAGATGGGCTTCGGAGTCCCTCTCGATCATTGGTTCCGTAACGAATTGCGAGAAATGTTGACGGACACGCTGCTCGATTCACAGACGCTGGGGCGTGGTTACTTCAACCCCATCACTGTTCGAAAGCTGGTGGACGAGCACACATCATCACAGTGGGACCACAGCGCCCGACTTTGGCTGTTGCTCGTGTTTGAACTGTGGCATCGCAAGTTCTTGTAAATCAAGCCGGGATCACATTCCGCTTTTGGGTAGTGACCAGCAAGATTGGGGAGAAAGCAGCCGTGCTGAAGGACCTGCTCGTTTGGATGTTCGAATCGCCGTCGCTACCGATTAACGCGTCGTCAGCAATCTCCTGGTGGGAGAAAAGGCGAATTCCATTCAACCTGCTTATTGTTGGGTATGCCGTTCCGTGCTTCGTGGTTTTCTTTTTTGCCCTTTCGACAAGCGGTCATCTCCTGCCGGGCGAAGACGCCGTAGAGCCCCTTGCGCTCCTCGCAGCCCCAATTGGGATCAACCTACTCTACACGCTTGGCTGGCTTGTCGAGGTACCAATACGGCTTATTGTGCCGAGTCTGTCACCGCGCCTTGGCCCGACCCTTCTTAAGCTTGGAATGGGACTTGGACTTTTCTTGATCAGCATCCCCGCATTGTTCTGGGTCGGATATTGTGTCCATCAACTGGTTCGGGGCATCCAGTAAGCGCCGACGAGCGAAAGGCGGCCACGAGTCGTCCGTGCATTCGGTGTCCCGCTTGTAGCGAATTTCCAATCACCGGGCGCCAGCGTTCTACGGTTGCACGACTAAATCAGGCTTCGAGTGACGCAGCGTCCGCCCCGGTTTCAACCCCGTCAGCTTTCCTGCGGAAAGAGCCACTTCGCCATTGACGATCACGTACGAAATTCCCTCGGCATACTGAAAAGGTTCGGTGTACGTGGAGTGATCAATCACGGTGGCCGGGTTAAAAACGACGATGTCAGCGAACTGCCCCGGAAGTAGCAGTCCACGATCACGCAATCCGATCTTGCTGGCGTTGAGTGATGTCATTTTGCGAATCGCATCTTCCAGACGCAGCAGCTTCAATTCCCTGACATAGACACCGAGGACTCGGGGAAACGTGCCAAAGCTGCGAGGATGAGGATTCCCCCGTCGTAAGGGGCCTTCCACAGCGAACGCAGAACCATCGGATCCGACCGAGCACCATGGCTGAACGAGAGCCAATGTCATGTCCTCTTCCGTATGGTGAGCATAGACCGTGCTGACGCTGCCGTTTTCATCATTCAGATAATCGAGGAAGACGTCGAGGGGTTCCGGTGTGGGACTCTTCCCTTTGCTGCGTTCTGCAAGTACCCGGTCCATCGTCAGCCCCTTCAGCGTTGTTTCCTTGCTGATCTGCATTCGACTCCAGTCACCACCCACGGCTGTATAGTGGTTGTACCAGCCGGGCAGTCCCTGGCGGATGTCTCGCTTGATCCGCTCGCGCGCCTCCGGGTCCTTGATCCGCTCGCGCAGTTTGGAGACTCCCCCTTCATGAGCCCACGGCGGCACGATACTCGCCAGATCATTGTTCCCACGAGTATAGGGATAGACATGTGCCTGCACATTTACCCCTCTTGCCCGTCCCGCATTAATCAACCCGACGATCTCATTCATTCGACCCCAGTATTGCTGGTCTGCAATCTTGAGATGAATGATATCGACGGGAACCTTCGCTCGTTCCGCAATGTCAATCGCTTCTTTTACGGCTTCAAAAACACCAGAACCTTCGTTGCGAATGTGGGTCGAATAGATTCCACCGGACAGAGCGATTTCCCGGCATAATTCGACGACATCGTCGATCATGGCGAGTGAACACGGGGGTTGCGCCAGCATGCTGGACAATCCCATCGCCCCGTCGGCCATCGCTTGTTTCACCAGGGCTCGCATTTGCGAGAGTTGCTCGGGGTTGGGGCGTTCAAACGAATCGCCCATCACACAGCGCCAGACGGTACCGAGTCCCACATATGAGGCGACATTGACGGCGATCCCTTCGCGATCGAGCGTGTCAAAGTACTCGCCGAGTGTTTTCCATTGCAGTGTTCGATTGCCAACAACCTGTTTTCGAACAGGAAGTTGCCCGAGTGCGGGTCCAGCCGAATCCGCTTCCCCCAGGACTTCGGTTGTGACTCCCTGGCGAATTTTGCTGTGAGCACTACCGTCTTCCAGCAGCAGCGTGTCCGAGTGCGAATGAATGTCGATGAATCCGGGAGCGATGACCAACCCTGCGGCATCAATCACCTGCTTCGCAGGTTCATTAGGAATTTGACCGACAGCGACAACCCGCTTCCCTCGAATTGCGACATCGCCGTAGAACCAGGGATTTCCCGTCCCATCAACAACCCGGCCATTACGAATCACCAGATCAAAGGGTTCGGCCGCGAACGAAGCCGTGCAGACAATGCCCATCAGGAACACAAACATGATCATGGGAAGGCGTGGCATTCGAATCCTCCGTTGCCGGCACAGAATTTCATTCACAAGCGATGGAATCGTAACGACTTTTGCTGCCGCTGGAGACCTCGGTTCGACTGTTTTGTCGCGGCGGCCATGTCGACACGTACGCTGGTCTCGGCATGTCGCTCATTCACAAGCAGCCGTAATCTCTCTTTCAGATCATCGTTTCAGTCCGAGTCCCTCGCAGATCCATTTCGAATTCAATCTCCAGGATCGGCGGTGCACTGTAGTGCCAGTTCACTCCGTGGATGGCGGCTGAACCGGCACGCTTCAAAATGATTTCGGGAAGCAGAGGCGTCAGCGAATGCGCCGTGTAGACATCGATCGTACTGACGCTCGCCCAATCCGCACCCAGTCCATGCAAACGTGCCTCCATCAGATCCATCACGAACGTGGCCTTCGAGGCCATTCCCGCCGCGGAAGTATCGCCAAGAGAAATAACCCCTGATCGCGAAAGGACTCCTTCCGGGAGTTCACCCGCTCCCGCAACGACAAACGTCGCTGGCAGTCCTGGAGTGCAAGGACGCGTGAATGAGAACCCATACAGCGAAGGTTCGTTGGGTGCACCAATGATCGGCGCCACGTTTGTTCGGGCGACTGGATTCATTCCATCCACAAATAATCCCCAGCTTTGCAGAATCGAGGCGTACTTCTCATTGAATTCGGCGAAACCTGCGAAGCTGAATGGCGTGGGTGACCGCAGTTCGATCGCACACAAAGCCGTTCGAGGACGTTCCTCAGAGGCAAGATTGTTTGCAATGACGTCGAATCCGGTCTGATACGGGACCGGTTGCTGCAACGTCACGTTGACAATCTCATAGCCGGGGCTTGAAACGACGCCACAGGAATAAGGTGCGATACCAGGAAGAAAGCGATAGTTTCCGGTCGGATGATCCCGTAATGGCATATCAAATCCCATAATTTCGGTGAGCGAGACAAAAAAACAGCCCACGCCGTTGATCACAACGTCGTGGGCTGCTGTTCAATCATGGCAGCGTCAGTTCGCCTTCGCCTGAGCGTTATCGGCGGCCGACTTTGGTGGTTCGAACTTAAACATTTCTTGAGCGTTTGTGCCGTTCCAAACTCGGAAGACACCGTCTTCCCCGCCTGCAACGACAACTCCTTCATCACGAGTGCAGGCGACTGCATAGACGAAGTCTGGCATCCCTGCGAAGTTGCGGGTGTTGCCGCCATCGTTGGCGCGATGCATCTTGACTGTCTTGTCTCCGCCCGCGCTGATGATGTTGTCCGTCGCACCGATGAAGTGGATCGCGGTCACCTGCTTCGTGTAGTTCTGAATTGTGCGATGCTGTTCGCCCGTTTCGACATTCCAGATCTTGATGGCATTGTCGGCCCCGGCACTCGCGATGCGACTGCCATCACCCTTCCAACTGACACCGAGCACGTGATGCGTGTGACCTTCGTACGCACGAACCAGTTTGCCAGTTTCCACTTCAAACTGCTTTACGAATTTATCGGCGGCACCCGAGACCATGAACTTGCCATCCCGCGAGAACTCGATACTGAAGACCGTATCACTGTGAGCATCAACCAGATTGCGAACAAGCGCCTTGGTCTCAACATTCCACAGAATCAATTCCCCGCTGCGTGACGGATCACCACCACCGGTTGCGAGCAACTTGCCATCCGGGCTGAAGGCCAGTGACAGCACGCGGCTGACGAACTGAGACTTGGCCAGATCGAGGACGTTTTCTGCAGGAGGCCCCAGCGTTGCGATCAACTTCCAACCGGGATTGGCATCCCAGGCAATGACGTTCTTGTCATCACCTGCTGCAACGAGCAGGTTATTCGGGCCGGCAGCCAGCAGGCCCACAGGAGCCTTGTGGCCAACCAGTTCTTCCAGTCCCTTGCCGTTCAGGCCACTCCACATACGAATTGTCCCATCGTCACCTGCCGTCGCAACCAGATTTCCCACGAACGTCGCGGTCTTGATTGGCTTGGCATCCAGCGGTGGAAGTTCGGCCTTCGCTTGAGTAAAGATTGCCTCGACAGCCTTCGCAGCAGCGGTCTCGGCGTCGAACAGAACCTTCGCCTGCTTCTGCTGTTCATCAGCCGACTGCTGGCCTTTTTCCGATTGTGCGATTGTCTTGACCGAGGCATCGAAAGCTTCCTGAGCCTTCTTGACGGCATCGGTTTCCTTGGCTGCGGCAGCTTCAGCGTCGGTCACCTTTTTCTTCAGAGCAGCGTCGTCGGGCTTACCTTCCAGTTCTTTCTTGGCAGCGGCAACGGCGTCGAGAGCAGCCTTTTCCTTGGGTTTGGCTTCGTTCAAAGCCTTTTCCATCGTCCCCTTTTGTTCGATTGCCTTCTTCGTCGCTTCTTCGCGTTCCTTGAAGTTTTTCTCCGCAGCCTTGAAGCCCGCGTCCGCCAATTGGACTCGCGACTTGGCAACGGCATCATCGTCAGTGATCTTCAGGACCTTACGCTGGGCTCCGACATTTCCTTTGAGCTCACCAGCAGCGGTTCCATCAATCTTCCACAGCTTGGCAGAAGGCCCCCCTGCAGTGACGACAAACAGACCGTCCGCTTTCACGGACATCGCGGTGATGGGCGCACCATGATTCTGATTTCGAACGGCATTTCCATTGGCGATTTCCCAGACGCGCCACGTTGCATCGGCACTCGCTGAGGCCAATTGCGTTCCTGCTGGAAGTACCAGAGCCAGAGCTGAAACCGGTCCTGCATGTCCCTTCATTTCGACAACAGGCTTCACCGGTTCCGCAGGCTTGTCCCCTTCGGCCGGCTTGGGAGCCCCAAATGGAACGGCCCAACCTCGAATGATGTGATCCCCGGCGTGACCTGTGAAGACCTTGGTTCCGTCGAGGGCCAGAGCCACCGCGGTCACTTCCTGTGGTGTTTCCAGAATTCCTGCCTGTTGACCGTCGGCAACATTCCACAAACGGATCGACTTATCTTTCGCACCACTGAACAACTTGGTGGAATCGGCCGAGAATTGCAGGCCAGCAACCGGACCAGCATGCCCTGCCAGCACTTTCTTGGCATTGGGGTCAGTCAGACTTTGCAGCTTGATCGAATTATCGGCTCGGCCGATCGCCAGCCACTTTCCATCGGGAGAGACTGCCATGGCTGTTGCGGCGGCTTCTTCGGCATAAGCACCTCGCTGCACGTTGCTTGGTCGCTGCCAGAGCTTGACTTCGCGATATCCAGAAGAAGCGAGCAGATCTCCTTCGGGGTTGAATGCCAGGGCGTGAACAAAGTCACGATGGGCAGCACCCTTCGGGTAGAATGGCTTGTCACCCTGCTTGATGGTCAGCAAGGCAGGATCCTGCAGACGCGTGATGTATTCGCCAGTGGCAACGTCATAAAGATCGATCTGGTTGGCTCGACCGCACGCCGCCCACCGACCCCAGGTCGAAAGGGCAACGCTGTAGATGGAGCTCAGGTTCGTGGGAACACTTTGCCAGGGAACAACGTTTGTTCCACTTCCCATCCCCTGGACTGCCCCTTCTTCGATCCACTTCCGGAGCAGGCCAAGTTCCTGTGGCGTAAACGCCGCGGCCGAAACCTTGTTCGGCAGAGGTGGCATCACCGGATCAATCGCTCGTGCGGCCACGCGGTACATCAGGCTCTTCTCGGGGTCCTTGGCGACGACCGAGGGACCTCGCTTGCCACCCTTCAGGATGGCAGGAACGTCTTCCAGAATCAGTTTGCTTTCCGCAATCGCGACGTTGTGACACGCGACGCACTTTTCATCGAGAATCGGTTGAATATCCTTCTCGAATTCCACCGGACGGCCCAGATTGACGGCAGCAGGTGTAATCTGCCCCTTCTTCAATTCTTGGGCCTGTAATGGCAGACTCGAAATACAGACCAGCCATGCCGATGTCGCTACGCAGAAAGAACGAATCATGTTGGTGTTCCGCTGACTTGAACCAAATCGTCCGTCGAATCTAAAACAAATCTCAACAAGGCATTCCCGAACTGATGCTCGGTCTTGCCAGATTACTTGGCAACCTTCAAGGTGATCGGCTGATCAACCGCCGCTTCGCCTTCCCACTGGGCGACAGCACGAACGACCATGTTCGCAAGCTGTGCTTCCGGCGCGTCACCTGCCGCTTCGATCACAATTGTTCCCATCGACTGATCGGCCGGAATGACGACCGGTTCGGCCTTCACACCTGTGACATTCGGCGGGAGTGGCAACGTGAGGGTCACGGGGCCGACAAACCCATTCTGGCGTTTGACTTCACACTTCACTTCGTTCTTCGCACCCGGCTTGATGTTTCCGCCGTCTGCGGGAGTGGCACCAACGGTATAAGGAGCCGCCTTGACGGTGACGATAATCGGAGTGGAGTGCGGGTTGTACGCAATGTTGGCAGCCTTCGAATACGTGTCAGCAGCCTTGAACTTCGCATCGGCCGCAGTCTTTTCGGCGATTGCGGCTTTGTTCTTGTCGTCAGAGGCCTTGGCGTCGGCTTCTGCCTTAACCTTCGCTTCTTCAGCCTGCTTCGAAGTCGTCTCTGCGGCAACTCGAGCCTTTTCAGCGTTCGCCTGAGCTTCGGTGGCGGTCTTTACGACAGCCTGAACTTCCGTCAGCTTCTTTTCAGCAGCAGCCTTGGCGTCGGCATTGTCACCGGCGTTTTTCAGTGCCTCGGCTGCAGCCTTTTCCGCGGCCTGTGCATCCGTCAGCGCTTTGTCAGCAGCGGCTTTTCCTTCGGTCGCTTTCTTCAGGTTTGCAGCGTCATCGGTCGCTTTCTTGACCGCCGCATCTTTCGCCGTCGTGGCATTCTTCAAGGCCTCAGCCGCCGCAGTTGCGGCTTGCTCCGAAGCAGTGAACTCAGCCTTCAACCTGTCGGCCTTGGCAGGGTTCTTGCGGTATGAGACCTGTGCTGTCCCGGTCAGAAACATCACATAGGTCCCAACGGGGGCATTCGCAGGGATGAAGACACGGTAAAGCTCGTCCGCTTTCTCCTTGGGAATTGGCTTATTCTCGACCTGGGCGTTTTGAGGTTGTCCGAGGAAGGTCAAGGCCACCGGCTGATCAAACCCACCGCGACGTGCCACCTTCACTGGGACCAGAATCTGTCGGCTGTGATTTGCCTCAACGCGATGGACGGTTGTCGTCAGTTGAATCGGAGACGGCTCTTCAATCACCGAAAGTTCCATTGCTTGAGCAACGCGAGCATCAGCAGGCTGATTCGGTTGAGCGGCGGCCCACAGGATTGTCCCGTATCGAGCAGGATGGACCACGTCTTTTGCTGCCGCAGTCTTAGCCGCTTCGGCATTCTTGACGGCTGCGGCTGTTTCTTTCGTTTTCTGGTCAGCAGCCGCTCGCGCATCGGCCACGGTCTTGTGTGCTGCAGCAGCCGCTGTCACTTTTGCTTCTGCGTCCGCGACCTTCTTCTTCAAACCTTCGTCGTCCGTCTTGGCAGCAAGTTCCGTCTTGGCAGCGGTCAAAGCCTCATTCGCCTTGGCCAGATCTTCTGTTGGCTTGGCGAGGGCTTTGTCTGCAGCGGCGAGTGCATCCACTGCGGCCTTGGAGGCAGCTTGTGCCGCGACCAGTGCTTCTGCGGCAGCAGGGGAATCAATCCTGGCCTTGGCAACCAGTTTGACGGTTCCGGCCCAGGCAGGAGCATCCTCGGTCGTTGTGAAGACCATAATTCCGCTGGTCGGGGTCGCACCGAGCGTTACTTCAGGACAACTGACTCCTGGAGGCAATCCTTCAGCAGAAATGGTGACTGGCCCGGTGAATCCGTCCTGACGCATTGCCATAACGAAGATTGGGAAGTTGTCACCACGTCGCAGGGTCACACCCGAGGGAGCGGCCTGCCGCTGAGCGGCCGGAACGAGCGCACTGGGAATGGCCACCACGCGGAAATCTGGTGATTCAGGACGCAGAATCAATCGGTAAACGAGCGAAGCATCGCCACGAGCAGCACTGTAACGATCTCTCAAAGTGATTCGGAACGTTCCATCCGCAGGAGCGACAAACTTGACTGAAGTGTCGTCGTTCAAGGTGTCAAAAAGATTGGCGAGCGGATTCGTTGGATCATCATCGAGGGCACTGATTCGCGTGAGTGTTTCTTCGCCCTTGTCATTCATCTTCACCTGATCGATGACGACAACCGGGTCGGCAGCCGAACCGGCTCGGTGAGCAACGACTTCCACCCAGAACGTGTCTTTCGCCTTGGCATCAAAGGTATAGCAGTCGACATCGCCGCGAGTCTGGAATTGACCTGCGATTTCGCATGGCGGCAGAATTTTCTGGGCCTGAGTCCCGATATTATTTGGTTCCACTTCCATCACAGAAGCAGCACCGCTCAGGAAGATCATCACGGGATTTGAACGACCATTCGGCGAATCGAGCGTATAGGGAACAGCATTCATACCGGCCGAGAAAGGTTCCATGACGATCTTGGGATCGAGCAGATCGGCCTGATTCGGCAGCGGGATGTTGACGGTCAGTTTTTCGAGCGGACGGCCTCTCGCCATCAAATTGGCAGGCTGTCCACCTGGCAGATTCCGTCCATAGATTGTGAATTGCCCATTGGAACCGGGAGTACCAGCAGGAGGCATCACGAAGTCGATAAACGGTCCTGTCGTCAGATTCAATCGGTAGGTATAGTCTTCACCCCCGGCATAGACGAAGTCATTGACGCGGATCAGATACTCACCATCGGCAGGAAGTGTGACATCAATCAGGGCGTCTTTGCTGACAAGTGAGTTACGAGCGGTTGCCAGTCGACGACCGCTGGGGTCATACAATTCCAGGTTTGCGTCGAGTTTGGAGTCGATGCGTCGAGCCAGGCAGTCTGCCAGGACTCGTTGCCCCGCTTTTCCGGCGAACTTGAACCAGTCCACATCGGTCGCAGCATTCATCTTGCCATTGATCGTCTGATTGATCTCAACCGCCTGAGCCGTTTCCCGAGTATTGTTCGGCTCGGTCTCATTCAATTCCTTGCGTGATCCGACCACGAACGTGCGGGGGTTGCTGATTCCGAAGAAGCCAACCGCGCGAACGTCGTAATTCCCTGCGGGGACATCACCTGCAATCGTGACGACAAACTGATTCGCAACAGGCTGCGGTTTGCCACCGACATCTGCCATCTTGGGAACCGCTGTTATCCCCGGATGACTGAACAGCAGTCGCTGAATTTCTTCCAGTTCAGCGCCGTTGGTGATCGTGACGTCAACTGCAGTCCCTGTCTGTCCACCAGGCGGAAAGACAGCAAACAGCCGAGTGGCTGGCAGTTGGGCATTCGCAGAGGACACAAGTGAACCGGCGATGAACACCAGCCAAAGGGCAACACGGCGACAGTCGAAAGGAACACTCTTTCGCATGGTCGAGTCCTAATGAGCAGAGTTGGCGGGAATCTTGGCAGGTGGGGTGAGACGACAGAAGCCCGGCTCAAGGTGCAACCGGGCTTCTGCGGGGTATCAAGCAGGACGCGTCGGTTGCATCAGTGGTTAAACAGGAATTCTTTCGAATTCACGAGTGCCCAGATGATGTCTTCAAACGCAGTCTTGGCGTTATCCTTGTGTTTGTCCAAGTGAGCCAATGCGATTTTCATTTCTTCCGCATCGGCCTGTCGGCTGTAAACCCAACGATACAGTTCGTTGATCTTTTCTTCGTTGGGACGATCTTTCTGAGCAGCGAACTTGCCCGCTCGTCCATTTCCATCGGCTATCTTGTTCTGAACTTCACTGCTGTTCAACAAGTGCAGACTCTGTGCCAGATTCGCTTCCTGAGATCGTTCGCATTCACAGGCGGTGTCCCCTTGTGGCTGGCCGAACACCTTCAGGAAGTAAACGTTCTGAGCGGCACCGGGATCCGGCAACTGCATCGAGCGAGTACCAGCAGGCATGCCACCGAAGTTCTGTCCGGTTGCGGTCACCTGATGGAAGGCGTCGTACAGAACTTCCGCCGTCAGACGCTTTGGATAGTAACGCGAGAAGTTTTGCTTGTCCTTCAGATTGTACTCGTTCGGCAGTGAACTGAGCTGATAGGTCGACGAATTACAGATAGTGCGGACCAGATCCTTCAGATCGAACTTGTGCGAAATGAAGTGCTGGGCCAGTTTGTTCAACAGCTCTGGATTCGCAGGAGGATTCGTTTCCCGCATATCATCCTCAGGCTCAACGATTCCGCGGCTGAAGAAGTGCTTCCAGTAACGGTTGACGAGTGCCTTGGCGAAGAACGGGTTCTGAGCGTCAGACATCCAGTCCGCCAGCAGGATTCGCGGATCGTCTTCAGGCTTGACCGTCAAAGCTTGCCCGCCGAGGCCGGTAGGCGACAGCATCTTGCCAGAACGTTCGTTACGAGCCTGTGCAGGCCCCTGGTTATCGATCGCGAAGATTCGCTTGTCACGAACCTGATTGTTGCCACCGATGATGTTCTTGCGGCCGACACGGCTGAAGAATGCCGCCAGACCGTAATAGTCATCCTGGCTCCATTTTTCGAACGGATGATGATGGCAGCGAGCACATTGAATTCGCAGGCCCAGGAAGAGTTGCGAAACGTCTTCCACTTGCTCATTCGGCTGATCGACTTCGCGATACCAGGCGACAGGAGGATTATCATCTGCGTTGCCCGACGCGGTCAGGATTTCGCGAACGAATTGATCATAAGGCTTGTTTTCGTAAAGGCTGGACCAGATCCAGTTGTGGAAGGCATAGGTCGGAGCCAAGGCATCGTTGTTACGGCGCTTGTTACGCAGAACCAGGTTCCACTTATTGGCGAAGTAGTCAGCATAGGCTGGCGAATCGAGCAGCTTGTCGATCACCTTGGCTCGCTTGGCAGGGTCTTTGCTCGCCAGGAACTCTGCGTCTTCGGCTTCTGTTGG
>CAIWEX010000620.1 GCA_903911795.1 uncultured Schlesneria sp. | reverse complement strand
TTGATTACTGCTGGAATCTCAACGGGTTCGGAAAAACGGAATACATCCACAGTCACGTCTGTGCTGACGTAGTGTGGGACCAGCTCGCTTCGAGCGCCGGCCCACCAAAAGCAAATGTCGAGAAATGATGGTGGGCCGGCTCGGCGAAGCGCCACTTGTCCCATCCTCCCCAGCTTCAAAAAGGCATTGGCCCAGCCGACTCCCGGCGAAATCCTCGCAATTCCACTGTGGTAGTAGTTATGCTGCCAACAGCAGAAGGCAAAATGTCTCGGTGCGAGTCACCTGCCAATTTCAATGAATTCCTGAGCCGAGTGATCATGGTTGAACGTGAACTGCAGCACGATGAGCGTCATGCGTGGTGGAATCCCCTGAACTGGCCAACGGGAATCTGGGTACTGGTCATCGGTTCTCTCATCTTGTCGCTGCCATTCATCATCCGGATGGTCATTCTGTCCGGCGTATCGGACATGCCGGAACCGTTTGACGTTGCCGAGTTCGCAAAATGGAATGTCCCTGACGAGGACAACGCATTTACCGATTACAGTCTGGCCGTCGAAATGAAAGCCAAGCTTGGCACAATTGCAACGCCTCCGTCTTTTGAAGCGGTGATGACAGACGGTTGGTCCAAGTCCGACGAAGAACTTCTCACGTGGATGCAGATGCATCGGGAGTCACTCGATGTCTGGCGTCGCGGGACAACCAAACAAAAGGGAAGGTACGTCTCACCACTCGATATGTCGTTCACAACATTGTTGCCCGTCATTCAAGAGCAGCGGATGTTTGCCCGCCTGGCTGTCATGGAAGGACATCGTTGCCTGGAACAGGGGGAATTGGACGATGCTTTCCAATGGGGGCGCGCGATATTTCGCTCAGGGGGCCACACAACATATCGTGGCTGCCTGATTCAGGGGTTAGTAGGAGTCGCGTTGCATAGCATGGCTTCGAATTCTCTTCAGCAATGGGCAGAACATCCGCAAGTCACATCAGAGCAACTGGCGTCCGCATTGGCTGCGGTACGCGCGGACGAATCGCGGTATGAACCGACGTCCAGTATCCTGAAATCAGAATACATGGCTGTCGAGAATACTCTGGCATCCGGAAAATGGACGGCCGTCATGGACCAGTCGGATGGTCCCAATTCCGGATTCATGTGGACGGCCATGAAAAGCGGGGCGTGGGTCATGGGTGAACCAGAATTGATGCGCCGACTTTATCGTCAGATGGTCTCAAATCATCTGCGTGAAATTGACAAGCCGATGGCAAAGCGGACCAAGCTGGTCGGGTCCGCGGGACTCTTTCTGTTCGACATCGACCCTGCGGTTCCACTGCTACCACGCCAAATGGACCCGCACGTTATCGATCAGAGATCGAAGCGATCGATCCTGATGAGGTTACTCGCACCCGCGATGAAAAATGCTGACGATGTGTTTCTGCGACGACGCGCTCGCCAGTCGGCCCTCGAAATTCTCCTCGCAGTCCAAGCCTACCAGCGTGATAATGGCCAGTATCCGGCCGAACTGGCGGACGTCGTACCGAAGTATTTGGACCAAGTCCCGCTGGACGCCTTCGATCGAACCGGTGGGACAATGCATTATCGGCGAGACGAGGCTGGCGGAGCAGTGGTCTGGAGTATCGGGCCTGACGGCGTTGATGGAAATGGCGATGTCGTTTCTAAAACGGCTCAACCACCTGATGTCGGGTTTGTGATCAAGCGGC
>CAIWEX010000619.1 GCA_903911795.1 uncultured Schlesneria sp. | reverse complement strand
GGAGCCGGCAAGCATATTGTGCTGATCGCGGCGGATCAGGAATACCGCAGTGAATACTCGATGCCGATGCTGGCGAAGCTGCTGGCCCGTCATCATGGGTTTCACTGCACGGTGCTATTCAGTTTGAATCAGAACAACGACGTTGATCCGACGCAAAAAATTCGCTGGGAAGATAAGTCGGTCACTCACAACATTCCCGGGCTTGAACATCTGGAGAAGTGCGATCTGGTCATCTTGTTCAGTCGCCTGATAACTCTTCCTCCCGAACAATTGAAACACATCCACGATTACCTCGATTCCGGAAAGCCGATTATCGGCATTCGGACCGCCAATCATGGCTTCATCGATTTCGATTACAAAAAGGATGGCAAGAAGATTGATTTTGGCGAGGGGGTGCTGGGTGGCTCCTTTCGGAATCATCATGGCCGCTGGCAGCAGGATTCGACTCGCGGAATCATTGTTGAGCAGAACAAAGGGCATCCTGTTCTGAAGGGAGTCAAAGACATCTGGGGAACCTCGGATGTCTATCGAACCTACAAGGAGGGGGGCAGCCTTCCTGAAGGCTGTCTGCCGCTTGTCGAGGGCCAGCCGCTGGTGGGACGCAAGCACGATGACGCGGTGAATAAAGAACTGATTCCACTACCCGTTGCCTGGGTGAAGACGTGGGTGGGAAACAAGGGGAAACCTGCGAGAGTCTTCCATGTCACCATGGGAAGTGCTCAGGATTTTCAGAGCGAAGGCCTGCGCCGTCTGAACGTGAATGCGGTTTACTGGTGCCTGCAAATGGAGGCCGAAATCAATGAAAAATCGTGTATGGATCTTGTCGGAGAATACAATCCTCCCGACAGCGGCTTCGCCTACAAGCAGTTGAATATCGTTCCGAGAAAGCCCAGTTTCTACAAATAGCAGTTCATTCGGATGCCGTTCAGCAAGAAAACCCACAATCACCATGCCATGCTCGGGCTGTACTTCGCGTGGTACAACTGGTGCCGCAAGCACGCCACGCTAAAGACCACCCTAAAGCGTATTTCGTTTAAGTGTGGCATCCCGCGGGCATCAAACTACCGCGTCTAACTCATGTTTTGACGCGCCACGGAAGTGCGACCCGCACTAGCGATTAAGGCTAGGGTCGCGTCCGAGCAATGGACACTGGAATGGTTGCTGATCGCTGCTGCTGCTGCGCCCGCGTGAGATTGGGATCGAAACCGAACGTCCCCAACGATAAGCTGGAGTTTGTTCGTTGATTGGAAATCCGGTGGAGCAATTGACTATGGATAAGAACCTGAGTGACGCGATGAGGTGTCCGCACTGCAAATCGGATGTCGAATTGACTTGGTCACGATATTTCAGGCTAAATCCATTCCGTTTGACGTGCCCGTCCTGCGGATTTCGATTGAAAGTGAGGTGGCCACGCAGTTACTTTTTTGTCACGCCCCTGTATCTGGCGGTGATAACTTTTTTGTTCTCAGCTGTTGCCGATCTGTACTTCCGGACGATAGACCCAATTGTCATTGGAGGGCTGTTTGCCATGTCCACCGGCATTGTCATCGACCGTTGGATAGAACAGCGACTCATGAAGCTGAAGATTGACACGCCAGCCACGCCAGCCGACGGTGGTGTCTTAGAAGATTAGGCATGGATCATCCTACGTTCGCGCGGCATTGCCGGACTTCCACAAAGCTAGGACAGCTAGGACACCCGCATGGCAACGCACGGTATCATGGTTGGAACGAATCGTTGTCGTCACACTGATGGCGGCGATTGTTGACGCCGACATGTCATCACCAGGCGGCCATGGTGAAATAGGCGTATTCCATCTGAATGGCGACAAACGCGAACAGAACCAGCCAGACGCGAGTTGGTGCGACAATACTCTTCCAGCCCGACTCCCAGATCGATCTGGCACCGATCGCAGCAAATACGGCCACGATACCCATGACAGGGTAGTGATAGGTCCCACTCGAAAAGGCGATGCAATACGGTGCCGCGTAGGCGAGAATGACTGCCAGGTACCAGGCCGTACTTGAGACTGTTGCTTTGCCCGCAAAATGAAAGAGTCCGAGCAGTGCGCAGATCATCACCAAGGCATAGCCACCCGCTTCCGCCAGCAGCACCGCGACTGCAACAACCTTGGGGATTCCTGCATAGGTCGCCTGAATGGATCGCGTCCCGAGATAGTCAAACCCCCAGAATGATCGAGCCCGATTTGCGGTTCGAAGTACTGCCAGTCCGGGATTCTCCATAATATGCCGCATGGCGGCCTGCTTCATCGCCTCTCGCCGATCAGGAGCCTCATAGTGAGCAACCAGATACTCTTGAACCTCGACGGGTAATTCCTGCAGTGTTCGTTGGGCGAAGTGGCTGGTTTTGTACCACGGTGTGTGCGGATTATTTCCAATGAAAAAATTTCGCTCATTGTTTGTCGAAAGCGAATACCCACCGCCATACCGTGCGTTCTGCAGGACTGTTGGAGCGATCACGAGACTCGCTGCCAGAGTCACCGGGATGACGTGAAGAATCCCTCGCGAGATTCGTTGACTCAAGCTCGCAGACCCGAGCAGCGAAATGACGAATAGCATCCCCAGGGTGATCAGCAGGACACTCATCATGGAGGGTCTGGTCAATGTGCCAATCCCGAGTGAAATTCCCAAGGGCAGCAGCCAGTAGCTCGATCGACTGTTGATCCACTTGATGCCGAACAACGCACTGCACGCCAGCGCAAAACTGGCGAGGTGTTGTGAATAGGTCTGTCCGACCAGCAGTACCGATGGAGGATAAAGAGCCCAGATCCAACTGGCCAATATTGCTGTCCGGCGGTTACGCGTCGCTTCCCATGTCAGCAGTCCCGTCACTCCGATCTGCAGAGTGCTGAGGACAATCATGGCAATGCGAGCGGTCCCGACTCCGACGCCGAGTACTGCAAACCAGCCAACCAGATAGT
>CAIWEX010000618.1 GCA_903911795.1 uncultured Schlesneria sp. | reverse complement strand
CGACCTGCCCGGCACGTGGTCTTGCCGGTAGCGTCCTGCTTCGGCTTCGGCACGCAAGTTCCGGTTGGTCGCTGCGATTATGCGCACGTTGATTCGCCGTGTCCGCTCTTCACCAATCCTTTCGATCTCGCCTTCTTGAAGAACTCGCAGGAGTTTGGCTTGCAGGTCGAGTGGTATTTCACCAATTTCATCAAGGAACAGCGTGCCACCATCGGCCAGTTCAAACCGACCGGCGCGATCACGCAGAGCCCCTGTGAATGCACCTTTCGCATGCCCAAAGAATTCGCTCTCATACAGTTCACGCGGAACAGCAGCACAATTGACTTTGATCAGCGGTCGGCTGGCTCGCTGGCTGTGCCGATGAATCTCCCGGGCCACGACCTCTTTGCCAGTGCCACTTTCACCGAGGATCAGGACGGCGGAGTTAGTGGGGGCGACGAGTTCAATCTGGCGAGTGACAGCCTGCAGCGATGGCGATTGACCGATCAGATCGCCAAAGGCCGCGGACTGCGTCACTTCTTCGCGAAGATATTCGTTCTCTTGCTCCAGGCGATGTTTGAGAGCCTCGATATCTTCCAGGGAACGGGCGTTGTCAATCGCGGCTGCGAGATGATCGGCAATCATCCGCAGCCACTCAAAACACGATTCGCCCGGTTTTTCGCGAGAGAACATCGCCAGAACGCCCAGCACTTCGCCTCGGTGCAGTAGCGGATGCCCCACGAATGACGCGATCTGCTCCTGATGAATCCACTCGGGACTGGCGGCCCAGGCGTGATTGAGACCGACATCTGCGACTTCGAGTGATTGACCAGTCGAGGCAATCTGACCCACTTTGCGAACGCCGATCGGAAACCGGCGAAACGCTCCCTCCAAACGTTGCCAGTCGGCACCGGGTTCCTTGAGGGAACGACCGGCACTGGCCACCAGATGCAGACAGCGATCACGCTGTGAACACTCGCCCGAAAATCGACACGCCTCACAGTCTCCAGCCTCTGGCGCTTGAATCAGCCAGATTCTGGCGAGAGCAGCGGATGGGGATTCCGCCAGCCGACGCACTGCCAGTGGCAGCAATTCGGACAGTTGATGCTGACCGGCCAACTCCAGAAGGATCTTTCTGGGGTCACAGACGATTCCGGAAGACTGCACGAGGTTTACCATGCCGCCAATGTAACGAGTTTTCGTTGTTCATCAACGAGATGTCGTTGAACAACGACTTTTCGTGGACTGGCAGAAAGTCTCTATAAATCACAAGGTGTTTTCTGGTAATCACTTAAAAATTCTCGCGGCGTATGGCACGGAAGCTGAAGTGTAGGCAGATATCGCCAACCAATCGTCTGGCTGGTAGCAAGTTTCCAGTAAGTTTTCAGAAAGCCATCGACCATGTCCCGCATCCGTCAAATCAATCCCGAATCGGCAACTGGCAAAGCAAAAGACCTTCTCGACGCGGTCAAAAACAAGCTGGGGTTGGTCCCCAACATGACCCGTGCGATGGCAAATTCTCCTGCCGTGTTGGATGGGTATCTGTCGCTCAGTGGTGCATTGAGTCAAGGGGGGCTGTCTGCGAAGTTGCGTGAGCAGATTGCCCTGACGGTCGGCGAAGCCAACGGTTGTGACTACTGCCTGGCTGCCCACTCTGCAATCGGCAAGATGGTGGGACTGACTGCCGAACAGATCATGGACAGTCGTCGAGGAACGGCTGTTGATCCAAAAGCAGACGCGATTGTTAAGTTCGCTGTTCGCGTCGTTGAAGAACGCGGGCGTGTGAGTGACCTCGATCTTGCGGACGCCCGTCTGGCTGGTCTTGATGACGCCGCTCTGGCCGAAGTTGTTGCCAACGTCGCTCTGAATATTTTCACCAACTACTTCAATCACGTCGCCGAGACCGACATCGATTTCCCCAAAGCACAGCCAATCGTCGATCACCACGAAGTGTGTGGAGCAGTCCCGGGCTGCGACGAGAATCGCTAGACCAGCAACGCAATCTGTCCGTGCGATCTGTTACCGAATTACCGAGCCGGGAGTGTCCCCGTCTCAGCCTTACTCATTTTTCCTGAAACCTGTCGGAGAAGAACAATGCAACGCCTTCACTCTGTAGACCCACAACTCGCCCAAGGCCGTACCAGAGAATTGCTCGACACCGTCCAGCAAGCCTTCGGAGTCATCCCCAACACTGCTCGGGTGATGGCCAATTCACCCGCTGTGCTGGGGAGTTTCCTTGCCTTCAGCACAGCCATGGGAGAAGCCAAGATCGGTGGCAAGCTGCACAACCAGGTGAAACTCAGCACCAGCGAGACCAATTCCTGCGACTACTGCACGTCAATCCTTTGTGCCATTGCACCGACTGCAGGTCTGTCAGCGGACGACATTCTGGCAGGTCGAACAGGACAGTCCGAAGACCTGCGTACCGATGCCGCACTGAAATTCTCTGAAGCAGTGTTGGAGAACAGAGGTAAGGTGACCGGACTGCAGCTTGCTGCGGTCCGTAGTGCAGGATTCGGTGATGGTGAGATCGTGGAAATCGTCGCCAGTGTCGTGCTGGGATGCTTCACCAATTTTCTCAACAATGTGGCTGACACGGAACTCGACATTCCACGTGCCGAACCTGTCGAAGCCTGTTCATCAACGGCTGCTTGCAGCAATCATTCGTAGGCTCCAGGCCGATCGTCGTGGTTTGCCGAACGAACCACGACTTTCTCATACCTCGTTTTGATTCCCACCAATTGTCAGGCACTGAGAAATGATGATTGACATCCGACCGCCATTCACGCATGAAACCGCGACGGCCAAAGTGCGTGCCGCTGAAGATGCATGGAACAGCCGCGACCCACAGCGAGTTTCTCTCGCTTACTCGGAAGACTCTGAATGGCGGAACCGGGATCGGTTCCTGCAGGGGCGAAGTCAAATTCGAGAGTTCCTGGCAGGTAAATGGGAGCGGGAACTCGACTACCGCCTGACCAAGTCCCTTTGGAGCTTCACTGACAATCGGATCGCCGTTCGTTTCCAGTACGAGTATCACGATGCGCGCGGCCAATGGTTTCGTGCTTACGGAAACGAACTCTGGGAGTTTGATGACGAACGTCTGATGCGGAGGCGGGAAGCAAGTATTAACGAGATTTCCATCTCACAACATGAACGCAAGTTCCATTGGTCGGCTCCCGGTCCACGACCAATCGGCGATCCGGGAATTCATGCTGTGCGATAATCAACGCTCGCACTGCCCCCTCAGAGCAGGCGCGCTCCACCCCCAAAAAGTCCAGGACCTTAGACATGCGCCAATTCTCCAGCGACATTGCGTTCACTCCTGCCGTGAAAGCCGTTCAAACCGTGAAGGGCTCCCGAAATAGCTACTCGCGCATGGAAGTCGGCGGGAGTTGGGAAACCACTGTCACTCCGGCGCTCACGGCATATCTTGCGGAGTTGGACATGTTCTACCTGGGAACATCCAATGCCGAGGGGCAGCCTTACATCCAGTACCGGGGCGGACCGCCCGGATTCCTGAAAGTCATCGACGAGAAAACTCTGG
>CAIWEX010000617.1 GCA_903911795.1 uncultured Schlesneria sp. | reverse complement strand
TCTCCATCGCCCGTGGGGAAAAGCCCGACATCGGACGGTACTGGTGGGAAGCGACCAAGGGAGCATCCAAGGACAGCGACCTTGCCGTATGTCTGCTCTGGTTACTCGCGTTTACAAAGCGACCCCTGACGTGCCAGGTCGGTGCAGCGGATGCAGACCAAGCTGACGAAATGCGAAAGGCGGCGAAGGACATCCTGCGGTTGAATCCGTGGTTGGCTTCCCGCGTTGAAGCCCTGTCGTGGAAGATCGTCTGCAAGGCGACGTCGAGCGAGTGCGAGATAATTGCGGCTGACGTCTCGGGAAGTCACGGTGCCCGGCCTGACGTCCTAATCCTGAACGAACTGAGCCACGTCACCAAGCAGGAATTCGCCGAGAACCTAATGGACAACGCGGCGAAGGTGCCCCAAGGTCTGGCGGTCATCGCGACCAATAGCGGTTTCACTGGCACATGGCAGGAACGGTGGCGGAAGATTGCCGAGACGAGCGACCGATGGCGAATGAATTGTTATTCACGCCCGTCACCGTGGCTGAATGACGATGACATCGCGGAAGCCAAGCGGCGGAATTCCAAAAGCCGATTCATGCGGCTCTGGTGGGGCATCTGGGCCAGTAGTGCCGGTGACGCCCTCGACGAAGCCGACATTGAGGCGGCAATCAATCGTTCACTAAAGCCATTGCAGGTCAGCCAATCGGGTTGGTTCTACATCGGCGGACTGGACTTGGGCGTCAAGCAGGATCATTCGGCATTGATCGTTCTCGGGGGGAATCGCGAAACCCTCCAGCTTCGACTCGTCCACGCCCTGAACTGGGCACCGAACGAGGACACCGGCAAGGTCGATCTCATGGCGGTGGAACGGGCGGTGCTCGATGCACAGCGACGATTCAAACTCTTGAAGTGCGGTTACGATCCCCATCAGGCGGCATTGATGGCCCAGCGTCTGGAACTGCAAGACGTCCCAATGCACGAGATGACGTTCACTGGGGCGAATTTGAACCTGATGGCGGCGACGATGCTGGACGTATTCCGTTCCCGCCGCATCGAACTTTACGACATTCCACAACTCATTACGGACCTTGGGCGGCTGACAATCGAGGAGCGAAGTTACGGATATCGGTTGTCAGCCGTCCGAGATGAAAACGGTCACGCGGATCTGGCAGTGGCTCTCAGTATCAGCCTGCCTCTCGCGGTCGACGAAGCCGGGCATGTTCCCGTCACTGTCGGTGCAATTGATCTGCTCAAGGAATACGACGGCAATTTAACCCCGTTGCAGCGACACCTTCGCAAACATGAACAGGCGGCAGCGGAATATCAAGAGGAGAGGCAAAGACTGAGTGGCCCAGACCCTTATGAACCGTGGACACAGGCCATGCGACTCGTTGGACGGTTGTAACTCAAATTCTTTCTTCAGGGGACCCATCGAATGTTTGTTGAGACGTTTCAAGAATTCAAAATGCGAATGGGCTGCGAATGTGTCGCGGTCAAGGGGCGGTATCTGTTCCGCAACGGTGCTCAATCCGACGGCGAACTTTCCCATCGAGATCCACCCGGAGAATTGTTTGCCCGATTGAAACTGGAGCGGGAATTCCTCCAATTCAATCTCGACAGGAAGACCAAGGAGTTCAACACCCTGAAGGCGGAAGCATTGGAGCAGTCGTCGCTGCATCGCCGCTATTCGAATCTGCCATCACCATCGCCACAAGCTCCCGATGCACTTCGTCGAATTCAAAAGGTCGTTTTTGAATTGCGAAGCGAAATCCGAGCGATTGACGAACGGCTGGAGGAGCGGGCCGATAATCGGCATATCAAGGTCCAACAGGACATTCGTGCCGAGCAACTGGCTCAGACGAATGCCATCCT
>CAIWEX010000616.1 GCA_903911795.1 uncultured Schlesneria sp. | reverse complement strand
GCAGTCGCAACGACTTCTTCAGGAGCCATCGGTGCCGTCGTAGCCTTTTCCGTGTTCTTCGGAGTCGGGAAATCGTCTGCACGCAACGCGGCGGGAATGCTGACCATCACCAGCGAAAGTAGTACAAATGAAACCAAGGCGCAGCGCATGAGGAGTGTTCCATGAATTGGCAGGAAAAAGATGGGCTGATTATTGCGGCGACGCTGCTGTGTGTCGAGGATCGCAGGGACTTGAAGAGCTTTCAGCGTTCTGAGACCCGCGCCCATTTTCGCCGAACTCCTGACGTTGAACCGTGCATTACGATTTCAACTCTAGTCCTGTCAGCGTTCCGGTACTTGAGCCAAAGGAATCCGATTCAATTCCCAGCCGCTGTAGCATGGAAACAAAAAGATTACTCATTGGCGGGTTTCTGGCGGGATCGAATGCCAGGTGCTGGCCATGGCGGAATCCGCCTCCAGCCAGCAGGACGGGCAGATTGCGGCACGAGTGGCTGCTGGCGTTCCCCAGATTACTGCTGAAAAATACCGTTGTTCGATCGAGTAGCGCTTCTTCGTCTTCCTTGGTCTGCTTCAACTTCGTCAGCAGTTCATGCAGCACTTTGAGCTTTTCCTGTTCCACGATCTGCAACTGCTTCAGCTTGCCGGGGTCCTGGCCATGGTGAGATAGGTTATGATGCCCGTCATTCACTCCAGCGATCGGAGGAACAAGACTCGTTCCCAGCAACATGATCGTGATCAAACGCGTGGAATCGGTTTGCAGAGCCAGATGTGTCAGATCGAACAGCAATTTGGTTCGTCCCACCAGATCGGCAGGGTTGGCAATGTCCTGCGGTTGTTTGGCATCAACCTTGGGCTTCGGCTTGCGCGACCATTCTTCCGAGCGGGCCAGGCGCTGTTCCAGTTCCCGCACACTCGTAAAGTACTCGTCCAGCTTTTCGCGGTCGCCGATGCCGAGTGACGCGTTCATCCGCTGTGCCTGAGCACCGACCTGGTCAAGAATGCTTTGACCATCTTTCAGACGCCTGATCTGGGCCTGGACTTCATCCGGGCGGCCATCCAGGAACAGGCGTGCGAAGACTCGGGCAGGCGACGTTTCAGACGGAACGAGTGCTCCGCTGCGCGTCCACGAAAGACTGAACCCTTCCGCAGAAAGAACCAGACTGGGAAACCTGGTTTCGGTCCCCAGCTTTTCTGCCGCGAACTGATCCAGAGAAATCGCATTGCGAAAGCCGGCTCGGCGCTCGGGATGAGGTGCTGCGGTCAGGAAGCTGTAAATGGAATCGTGACCCGATTCGACTTCCGGGTGTGACAGTCCAGAGATCACTGTCAGGTCGTCGCGAAGATCCTGAAACGCTTCAAGATAAGGAGTCTGCTCGTAATCCCGCCCGACAGTCTTGGGAAAGAAATGAGGAGTATGCAACCCCAGCGGAGTACAGACGCAGACCATTCGCCGCGCGACATTCTTTTCTCGCGTGACATCACCCTGCACAGACTTGTCGAGAAGCGGCAGCGACAAGGCGATGCCGGAAGCACGCAAGAACTGGCGACGGCTGAAATTCATCGAAGATGTCCCAGTCTGAAGTTGGTCGAAATTGGCTTCACAGACGCTAACTCACAGCCGTAGCAAGTGCAAGGAATTCCCAATATTCATGCGAACTGTTTTCGAGAGGCATCGTGAAGCAAAGAACGAAAGAAGCCCGCCGGATGGCGGGCTTCTTCAGAACTGGTCAGCGTCAGGTTCGATGGTTCATCGATTAGTACCCGGCACGTCGGATGTGTCCGCTGTCTGCTGAGTTCTGGAATCTTCCGGGAGTTGGTGGAATCGCAGCGTCTTTCCCCTTTTCGTCGCCAGGGGCACCTGGCAGCAGTGTTGGTTCACCAGTGTTTGGAGTGCTGGGGACGGTTGAAGGAGCCATCGTGGGGCAATTGTTCGTTGGACAGCCGTAATTGTGACCGTGCAGGCCGTGGTAGCAGTTGCCATAACCATAGTTACAGCAGTAACCGTATTGGCATCCCCCTTGACCATTGTGGAAGGCCGAGGCGTGAACCGCCGGGGCGGTGATGTGCCACTGAGCAGGAATTGGACGCTGTGGCAGCGTGTTGGCCGATGGCTGCCAGAATGGTACGTGCTGGTAGCTGTAGCCTAACTGAGTCGTATCGGTCGCCTGGTAGACCATCGGGGCAGGCGCATAGCTGGCACCTGGTGTCCCGTACCACTGGTTCGGGAACATGGTGTCGTACTGCACGCCGCGTCGGTGCAGCGGATACTTGGCCGGAGGCGAATACCCGTGATCAGGCGAATTCTTGCAATACCGCTCGTTGAAGAACCCATTGCAGAACTGGCCATTGTAGCAACCGTTGTTGCATCCGTTCTGGCAGTTCCCTGTCTGACAATTGCCGGTTCGACAATTGCCGGTCTGGCAGTTCCCGGCCTGTCCACCGTGGTGACCGTGGAAAGAGGCCCCCTGAACGGCCGTTCGCGCCTTACCGTCCGAGATCCGGACGATCCCGACCGAACCGTCGTCCTGGCCATATGCGGCAGCCGAGCAGGACAGGGCAGCCATGAAGGCCGCAGCTATCCAGTTTGATTTCCTGAGCGTCATTCGCCTGTTCCTTCAGACCGCAAGACGACCGCTTGCAGAGAATTGTCAGATCACGAGGTCAAAGTATTGTGCGAGGCATCCGCCGCCTCTTTCGCATGGACGACGGCAGACTTTTAGATCTGCCGCAGATTCAATTGTCACTAATAGGCCGGACGCGAGATTGGTGTCAGCCGGCTGGATGGTGAACCCCACCCGTAGTTGTAAGCATGACCAACGGTCGGTGCGAGTGGCACTGACATCGGAATGCCGTACCCCTGAGCTCCCCAGGCCTGTCCATCACGCTGATCGAAGTAGTGCGGGTCCTGTGGATAGACTCGTGAATACTTCCCGGCGAATGGAACACCTGCTCCGCCAGCTCCCGTCGGGATGAAGTATCCAAACTTGCAGCGGAAGTATTCGGCCATGGCTCGGCCGTTCTGATTGCAACAGCCATTGCATCCATTACAGCCACCGTACTGGCAGCCACCATATTGGCATCCGCCGTACCGACAGGCACCGAATTGACATCCACCGTGTGGGCAACCGGACTGGGTCTGGCAGCCACCATTCTGGCAATCACAATTCGATTGCCCTCCGCCGTGGAAACCACCATGACCTTGATGAGCAAACCGAGCCTGGATGATTTCTCGAGGACTCTGCACTTCAACAGTCTTTGGTTTGGTAATTCGCACCACACCAGGAGTTTCCTCCTGAGCGTTCGCGCTGAATGTGGCAATAAGACCCAACCCCGCCACCAGGGATGCTCGAACGAGCTTTTGCAACAGCGACTTCATGTCATCAGTTCCTTCCATTCGAGCCGACAGGACGGCGGTACACAAATCAATCGCGAGTCTGGCCAGGAAGGTCACATCCGTGTCTGTACCTGGCTTCGCTTTTTTCAAACAAGATTCCAACGTCAACAATCAACAGCTCTTCCAGGCCGAGCTCATTACCACCAGTAAATTCCCGCAGGACGCGTGTGAATCGCCGGCCCATTCCCGCGGATATATGAATGCCACATGCACTTATCGTGATGATGAATCTGACACGCGCGAATCAGCCAGCAATTGCTCCAGCCTCCCTTGCAATCCTCGTTGATCACATGAGCACTGCTATTCACCGGCACCATCGTGGAGCGTGTGATCGTGGCTGGCGCAGGAGTCATCGGTTGAACAGTCTGCGTCTGAGTCGGTGCCTGTTGTTGAGGTGCGACCTGCTCACTCGCGGACACTGTTCCGCCAACGACGAGCACGATCGTCAGACCTGCAAACCAGACTGTTTGAAGCGGGGTGATCTTTCGCACCATGAGAACTCCGTTTCAGCCTCAAATTGACTCACATCCTGTGACACCAACCCAGTTCCATCAGGAATTAGCGCGAGTGAACCGGTGGCAACCACATGCTCTTGGTGATCAGGGGCACGTGCGATCGATACTTCACTTCGACCTGAGTCCCCTGCAGTTCCCATCGTTCGTGCGAACGAATTCCGAATGGTGTCCAGACCCAGCCACCTTTGACTCGGTGGTAGTAAGGACCGCTCATTGAGCGATACGTGTGTGGATACATCATTTCATGGGGAGCAAATGCGGGATTGGTGATCATCGTCGAACCGGTCCAGATCGGAATGTTCGGACGTGGGCTCGGATAAAGCGGAGCCCCCAACCGGACATAGCCGGGCTGTTGATTCGGATACTGCGGTGGAGCCGCATATGCATCAGGATTGATCGGCATCGGGCCAGGTTGCTGCGTGACCTCGGTCGCCTGGCGATAGATCGCCGACTGAGGAACAACCGGGGTCCGAGCAGAAATCGGCTGAGCGGCCGACTCGTCGTACGTCAGCGGTGCAGGAACCGTCAACGGAGGTGTCTGCAGTTCAGCTGCAAATGGATCTGCCAGTTCGTCTGCCCTTGTCGAAGGCAGCATCACAGCAGATAAGACCACGGTGATCGTGGCTCGGATAAACGTGTTGCGAGTCATCTCGTCCCTCCCTGGATCGATTGGTAGCCGCTGGCGGGCAAGAATCCGTGTCTGCCACAAACCGCGCGGCTCGCCAAGCAGTTACAGTTTCGGTTGGTTCAGGCCGCTTGAATGAATCATTCCGTGTGTACTAGAACCAACTAGGCCGATTTTGGCAAACAGTTGAGCGGAAAGACGTTACGCACCATTGAAAAATCGATACAGACGTTGTAAACGATACTTTCGGCAATCTCGTCCCCCCCAGAAATCACACCGCAAATTACCTGGTTGATCATGCGTTGGGACGGAAGAGTTGATGACAGTAGACGTTCTTTTTGCCAATCCGCGTCCGGGCGGGGCTGAACGCGAAGAAAGCACGGTGTATCGCAAAGACGTCCAACCCCGGCCGACCGACGAGTCCCCCATAAGAACCCCTGACGACTCACCAGATTTGTAACGTGATGAAGACCACCGAATGAAGTGACCACCAAATGACGATAGCAATCATGAGCCCGCGAACATCAGTTCCATTGTGTCCCTGACTTTCGCCCGAATGGAAAAGTCACCACGGCACCTGGAATGTCGAATCAAGGAGTGAGACGTTGGCGAAACGTAGTACGGACGCGTCCGCAGCCAGTGACGGTGAGGCGGAAGACAGAATCCAATATGTGCCGCTTAGTCAGGAGACGCGACGGCGCTATCTGAACTACGCGATGTCCGTCATCATGTCCCGCGCGTTACCAGACGTACGCGACGGACTGAAGCCAGTTCAACGTCGAATCCTGTACGTAATGTACGAAGGTCTGCGTCTGACGGCCGACAGCAAGCCGTACAAATGTGCAAAAATTGCCGGTGATACAACGGGGGATTACCACCCGCATGGTCCACAGGCCGTTTATGACACGCTCGTCCGGATGGCCCAGGACTTCACTCTGCGCTACCCGCTGATTGACGGGCAGGGAAACTTCGGCTCGATCATGGGGCTGCCCGCGGCCGCCGATCGATATACCGAAGCCCGACTGACATCGATTGCTGAACAGTTGATGAACGAATTGCGGTTTCAGACGGTCGACATGCGACCGAACTACGACGGCCGCAAAGAAGAACCGGTCGTCCTTCCCGCACGGTTTCCAAACCTGCTGGTCAATGGAACGACAGGGATCGCCGTCGGGATGGCGACCAATATTCCGCCCCATAACTTCGGAGAAGTCATCGCGGCCTGCGTCCACATGATCCAGAATCCCGGGTCCGAAACCAAAGACCTGATGCGGTTCGTCAAGGGGCCGGATTTTCCACTGGGTGGACGAATCGTCACGGACCGTAAAGAACTGCGAACGATCTACGAAGAAGGTCGAGGCAGTATCAAGGTCCGCGGAGAATGGCGACTCGATAAGGAAAAGCGGGAAGTCGTCGACAATCGTGTGGTGATCTACTCGATGCCATACGGAGTTGAATCGGGGCCGCTCGCTTCGGAAATCGGTACCATCGTCAACAGCAAGAAGCTTCCGCAACTGCTGGACTCGAACGACGAAACCGACAACAAGCACGGACTACGCATCGTCTTGGATCTGAAACCAGGTTCTGACCCGGAACCTGTGATGACGTATCTGTACAAGCATACGTCGCTGGAACAAAACTTCGCCTATAACGCGACGTCGCTGGTTCCCGACGATCAGGGGGCGCTGATCCCTGCACGGCTGGGGCTGGCAGAAATGCTGCAGCATTTCCTGACGTTCCGCTTGAAGACCGTTCGTAAACGGTTCGAATTCCAGTTGCGACAGCTCGAACACCGGATTCATATCCTGGAAGGCTTCGCGCTGCTGTTCAACGACCTGGATCGAGCACTCAAGATCATTCGTAACAGCAGCGGCAAACGCGATGCCGCAGACAAGCTGATGAAGGCCTTTCCGCTCGACGAAGAGCAGACGATGGTGATTCTCGAGTTGCAGCTCTACCGCATCTCGCAACTCGAAATCAATACGATCCTCGAAGAACTGGGCCAGAAGCAGACCGAAGCCGAAAAGATCCGGAAACTGCTCGCGTCAGAAAAGAAACTCTGGAATGTCGTTCAGGTAGAACTGGAAGAATTGGCCACCCAGTTCCCGGACAAACGTCGAACGACGATTGGCAGCAGCGAAGAGATTGTCGAGTTTGATGCCGCCGCTTACATCGTCAAGGAAAACACCAACGTCGTTCTGACGAGGGATGGCTGGGTCAAACGCGTCGGGCGATTGCAAAGTGTAGAAACCACACGAGTCCGTGAAGGTGACGCTGTTCAGGATGTCATTCCCGGCAGTACCGCCGACAGTGTCATCTTTTTCGCCAGCGATGGAGTCGCCTACACGTTGGGAATTTCGGAGATCCCAGTCTCGTCAGGTTACGGCGAGCCGATTTCGAAGCACGTCAAGATCGGCGATGGCGTCGGCCTGGTTGCCGCCCTGACAACAGACGTTCGGTTCACCCCGGCCGATGAAGAGTCGGGCAGCGAATTACCGCCATCACCCTATTTCCTCGCGTTGACGTTACAGGGGCAGATCATGCGGTTGCCGCTCGCTCCGTTCCGTCTGCCGTCGACCAAGTCAGGGCGAAAGTATTGTCGCCTGGCCGAGGCTGACCGGGTCATCTGGGTTGAACTGGTACGCGATGCGACATCGTTGTTTGTGGCGACACAGCAGGCGCGAGTCACTCATTTCGCGATTGATGAGGTTCCGGTCCTGTCTGGGGCCGGTAAGGGCGTTCGCGGGATCAAGTTGAGCGATGCCAAAGACGGTGTCCTGGGGGCCGCCCAGATGGCTCGCCCCAGCGACTGTCTGCGTGTGAAAACGAGCCACGACAAAGTTCTGGTCTTCGGTCAGATGAAGTACGAAGTCTCGGCCCGCGGAGGGAAGGGGATTCGTGCCGCTCAGCGCAGTACCTTCACCGAAATTCTTCGTCCAGACATCGTCCTTGTCGATTGGGCCGCCATCGAACAGGGTGAGAAGTAAGTCGATCGCATTACGAAAGTTCAGCTCATGTCCACTGGTTCTGCTCGTTATACCGCTCAAGACATTGAAGTGATTGAAGGGCTGGAAGCGGTCCGTCGTCGGCCATCGATGTACATCGGCGGTGTCGACTCGCGCGGACTGCATCACCTGCTTTGGGAAATCGTCGACAACAGTGTTGATGAACATCTCGCCGGTCACTGCAACGAAATTGAAGTGACACTACATAAAGATGGTGCTTCCTGTTCTGTTCAGGATAATGGCCGCGGGATTCCCGTTGATACACATCAGAAGACGAAAAAGTCGGCCCTCGAAACGATCCTGACTACGCTGCATTCGGGAGGCAAATTCAACAGCCAGGCCTATGCTCGCAGCGGGGGCTTGCACGGTGTCGGTTCGTCTGTCGTCAATGCCCTGTCGAGTGAGATGGAAGCAACGGTCTATCGTGACGGGTTTGAGTACACGCAGCGGTACAAACGTGGCAAGCCGACCACCCCAGTCAAACAGGTTCGCCCCTTTCGAGGACGCGGCACGATCATTTTCTTCCGGCCTGACGAAGAGATCTTCTCCAAAACGACTTTTCATCCAGACACGATCAAGCAGCATCTGGAAGACATTTCCTATATCCATGCTGGTTTGAAGATCATCTTCCACGATGAAGCCCGCAAGGAGAAAATCGAATACTTTCATCCTGACGGGATCGTTTCGTACCTCGACAAGATCCTGGCGGAAGGCCAGAAGAAGCCAACCCATGAGCAGACGTTTTCCATTTCACGTGACGATGAAAAATGCAAAGTAGAAGTGGTCCTG
>CAIWEX010000615.1 GCA_903911795.1 uncultured Schlesneria sp. | reverse complement strand
TGGACGCCTGTATCTGTTCCGCTACTTCGATTTCGACGTTGAACCGGGGATGGCCTATCGATACCGCCTGCAACTCAAGTTGAAGAATCCTAATTTTGGCCGACCGCACGAAGAAGTCGAACACGAAAGCGTGCGAACAGGTGAGGTCCGGGAAACAGGCTTCAGCAATATTTCCAATGTCGCTGCCGTTCCACAATCGGTACAGTATTTCGTGAAAGATGTTGATCGGGCAAAGAAGCCTTTGACCACGGTCTCGATGTTCGAATGGCATTCAGAACTTGGAACAATGCTGGCGGATACCATCGACAAGCTGGCTGTTGGCAACTTTATCGGAGCCAAGAAGAAGTCGCTGGTGCTGGACCCGGCCACCCCTTCGTTTGAAGATAAAGAAGTCACATTTGAAACCAACGACATGCTGGTGGATGCGGCGAGTGACCTTGAAGTCGCGGTCGATCTGCATCCCGATTTGAAATTGAAGCCAGAACGGAGCAAGACCGCTCGTGTTGGTGCGGCGGCTGAAGTCCTGGTACTGACAAATTATGGCGAGTTGAAGAAACTGGATTCTGGATCAGAGGTTCGAACCGAGCAGCAACTCAAGCAGGGGGTTGAGGAAGAGCGAAAAGGCTACCAGTATTTGAAGGATGCCCCGAAAGAAGCGGGAAGTGCACTCGATGGTGGACTTTATCCAGGAACAATGACTCCACCTGGAACGGCTCCAATGGCACCTGGAGGTGCGGGCCCAAGGAACCCTCGAAGACGAGCCGCTGGACCTGCAGGCCCTTATGGTGCGGGACCAGCCGCCCCAAGTCCAGCGGGTGGGACACGTCCGGCAGCACGGCCCCGCGCTTAGTGATATTTCTGACAATTCCTGAACGTTTATGACTCCTGACCACTTCCAGCGTGACTACCGAGACCAGCAAATCCTCGTGATGGGTCTCGGTTCTTTCGGTGGAGGTTCAGGAGTCGTTCGTTTCCTGGCCTCGCGTGGCGCTCAGGTCACCGTGACCGATACTCGGCCAGCCGACAAACTGGCCGATGCTCTCCAGGAACTCAACGGCATACCCTCGCTGAAGTTCAAACTGGGGGGGCATGACTTCGACGATTTTCAACAGGCGGATCTGGTTGTTGCCAATCCCGCTGTTCGCCGCGATAACGTCTATCTGGGAGCTGCAAGTGCGGCAGGCGTTCCGATCACCAGTGAGATGAACCTTTTCTGGCAGTGGAATCCAGCCCCGGTCGTCGCTGTCACGGGAAGTAACGGAAAATCAACAACCACAGCCTTGATTCATGCGATCCTGAAGAACTCGGGGCGCACGGCCTGGCTTGGCGGAAATATCGGTGTCAGTCTGTTGCCCGAGGTTCATCAGATCCGCCCGAGTGACATTGTCGTTCTGGAACTGAGCAGTTTTCAGTTAACAGACCTCGATCGACTGCAGGCCAGTCCCGCGATCTCCGTCATTACGAATTTTGCCGCAAATCATCTCGACTGGCACGATACGCTGGACCACTATCGCTGGGCAAAGCAGACAATGTTGCGTTGGCAGAAGCCGACAGATGCAGCCATTCTGAATGCTGACGACGCTGATGTTTCGTCGTGGGTTGTGAACGGCGAGCGTCTGATGTTTGGAATTGGAGACTCTGATGCCCTTGACCAATTCGGAGTATTTTCGAGACCAGACAGGCACGCCAGTATCCATTTCAGCGACCGCAACGAAGAATTTCCACTTGGCGACTGGCTGAAACTTCCCGGCCGCCACAATCTGGCAAATGCCCTCGCGGCAACCTGTGCGGCAGCGCGAGCCGGCGCATCACTCGATGCCGTACGTGAAGGAATCGTTCGCTATCAGCCACTGCCGCATCGCTTGCAATGGATCGCAGATATCGATGGGCGTTCATTTTACAACGATTCCCTGGCGACAACTCCAGAATCGGCGATCGTGGGGCTGCAGGCGTTTGATCGCCCCGTGATTCTGCTGGCGGGGGGATATGATAAGCAGGTTGATCTGACGGAAATGGGCCAGGAAATCGCCCGGCGAGCAAAAGGGATTGCGCTGATGGGGCAGACGTCGGTCGCGCTCCGCCGGATCATCAACGCGGAAACCGGCCATTCCTGCCACGTTTCACCAGAGCTTCGATCATTTCGAGATGCGTTTGACTGGGCGGTGTCAAAATCTTCCTCGGGAGACGTGATTCTGCTCTCTCCGGGGTGCGCAAGCTATGACTGGTTCAGGAATTTTGCCGATAGGGGATCTCAATTCGAAGAATTTGTGCGATCCCTTGCCGGAATCGCAAAAAATGATGGCGACATTGCTGGATGAATTTCCACAACGTCTGCTAGAATCCCCCTCTTCGACTTTGCGGACTGAAAGGGATCGTCCTTTTCGGTGAAGTCGAGAGTCCACTTTTTACTACGAACAGGCCGCGCAGGCTGGTGGCGATGTTCGGCGGTTTTGACGGTTGGGGATTGGCTGGGTCAACCTCGGCGGCAGGTCCGTGATTTTTCATGATGGGATCAGAATGGTTGATCGGAACTTGATTCGTGAATTCAATGTGAGTGATGAGGACCTCGAACTCGCGTTTGGCCTGTCGTTGGCCGATGCCGATGCCGTCGAGCTGGAGCTGCTGAAGGAATACAACCACAAGGACGAAGGCTACGACGTCAACGCCGTGCTTGAGGGGATCGTTGTTCGCGTTGAAGGCGATGAAGTTCTGATCGATATCGGATACAAGAGCGAAGGGATCGTTCCCATTGAGGAATGGTCTGAAACCGATGAACAACCAATCCCGGGACAGCGAGTCTCGGTATTGCTCGAAGAAATCGAAGACGAATTCGGACTGATTCTGCTCTCCAAGAAGAAAGCAGATCGGATCCGCGAGTGGGAAAAGATCATCAGTTCCCACAAGGAAGGGGACATCGTCAAGGGGGAAGTCCTCAAGAAGATCAAGGGTGGTCTGCTGGTCAATATCGGCGTGAACGTCTTCCTGCCCGCCAGCCAGGTCGATATCCGACGCCCTCAGGACATCGATGCCTACCGTGGCAAGACGATCGAGTGTCTGATCCTGAAGATCGACGAAGCTCGCCGAAACATCGTTGTTTCACGTCGCCGGTTGATCGAACTGCAGCGCGAACAGATGAAGAAGGCCTTGCTGGCCGAAATCACCGAAGGCCAGGTTCGCCGCGGTGTGGTCAAGAACATCGCCGACTTCGGTGCGTTCGTTGACCTGGGCGGCATCGATGGCTTGCTGCACATTACCGACATGAGCTGGGGCCGTATCAACCATCCAACCGAGATGGTAAAGATCGACCAGGAAGTCGAAGTCATGATTCTGCACGTCGATCGCGAAAAGGAAAAGATCGCGCTTGGACTGAAGCAGAAGGAAGCCAGCCCCTGGGACAATGTCGAAGCCAAGTTCCCAGTCGGCACACGCGTCCGCGGCGAAGTCGTCAACGTCATGTCCTACGGTGCATTCGTCAAGCTGGAAGACGGCATCGAAGGCCTGGTCCACATCAGCGAAATGTCCTGGACCAAGCGAGTCAACCATCCGACCGAACTCGTCAATCCTGGCGATGAAGTCGATGTCGTTGTCCTCGGGATCAACAAGGACAAGCAGGAAATCTCGCTGGGGATGAAGCAGGCTCAATCGAATCCATGGGATCAGGTTGCTGCCAAGTACCCACCAGGCGCTCTCGTCAGTGGTACCGTCCGCAACCTGACGAACTACGGTGCCTTCATCGAACTCGAAGAAGGTGTCGATGGCTTGCTGCACGTCAGCGACATGAGCTGGACTCGCAAGATCTCGCACGCCAACGAACTGCTCAAGAAGGGTGATCCAATCACCTGCCAGGTGCTGTCTGTTGATCAGGAACGCAAGCGAATCGCGCTGGGACTGAAGCAACTGACCGAAGATCCATGGGAGACCCTGATCCCCGAGAAGTACCAGCCCGGTGCTCAGGTCGTGGGCAAGGTCACCAAGATCACCAACTTTGGTGTGTTTGTTGAGCTTGAACCCGAACTGGAAGGACTGCTGCACGTTTCTGAATTGTCCGACCAAAAGGTCGAAAACCCAGAAACATTCGTCAAAGTCGGTCAGGACCTCGACGTCCGCATTTTGCGCATTGACGCCAATGAACGCAAAATCGGACTCAGCCGCCGGACCAATATCGAGATTCCTGCTGGTGAGGAACCGAAGACGGATGGCAGTGGCCCACAGGCACCGAAGGCTCGCACCGAACTGAAGGGTGGAACAGAAGGCTCATCAGGCCCGCTGTTTAGCCTGGGTGGTGGCGAAGTCGCCGAGTGATCTGAACTCGCAGAATTGAGGCAAAGGCGGACCAGGTGGTCCGCCTTTGTCGTTTCTATCGATGTGCGGGGTAGTTCGCTTTTCGGTGAAGTCAAGGACTGTCGCACAGAAGAATTCTGAAAACAACACGGCCCGCCGGAACGTTCCGGAGGGCCGTTATTATTGCGCCGTCCACCCATTTTCCCTGACCGTTTCTCACGAATCAGGTGTCAACCTTTGGGATTTCTTGTGTCTACTTCCGATAAATAAACTGAACATCGCTGCGGTTAGCAGCTCGACGATCGCCACAGGAGGTGGCAGAGGTTACCACCACCCACCTGACTGGCAGTATTCAAGATGGCTAAAGCGACCCGCGTCCGCCCGATTATCTCCGCAGCCGTTCAGACTCCGCTGGAAACCTATCTTCGTGAAATCAACGAAACCAGGTTGCTGACTGCTCGTGAAGAAAAAGAGCTTGCCAACCAGATCGCCAATGGCGAAAAGGAAGCCCGTGATCGAATGGTCCGGGCCAACTTGCGTCTGGTCGTCAACATTGCACGGGCCTATACAGGTAAGGGCCTGCCGCTGCAGGATCTGATCGAAGAAGGAAACCTCGGCCTGTTGCGCGCCGTCGAGGGCTTTGATCCAGACATGAACACACGGTTCAGTACATACGCCAGCTACTGGATCAAGCAGTCGATCAAGCGGTCGTTGATCAACTCGGCGAAGACAATCCGTATCCCGGCCTACATGGTGGAATTGCTGACCAAATGGCGACGTGCAACGGCCAAGCTTGACGATGAACTCGGTCGCCCCCCGACGCAGGAAGAAGTTGCCAAGGAGTTGGGGCTGCCGAAGAAGAAGCTGAGTATCGTGCGAGCCGCCATTCAACTCTATAACAGCACTCCCCAGACGGATGACGACGAAGGGGGCTGGACGATGAGTGACATGGTTGCCGATGATCGCGTCAAGGCTCCCGAAGACGAACTGCTCGATACAGACAATCTGAAGCATGTCTTCCGGATGCTCGACACCATGGATCCACGTGAAGCGACGATCCTGCGGATGCGATTCGGCCTGGACGATGCCGAGCCTCGGACGCTGAAAGAAATCGGCGAATCGATGGGGCTGACCCGCGAACGCGTCCGTCAGATCGAAAACGAAGCCTTGAAGAAACTGGCCAAGGGAATCCTGGGCGAATAGTTGGCCACTGAGAAACTTTGAAAAAGACGGGGGTGAATCGGATGTCGATTCACCCCCGTTTGTTATTTGAAGCAGATCCGGCGGGTGTTCAAATTCTCTGCCGTTACGCACCGGGACGCTCGACCGGGACAAACAACGGTGAATTGTAAATCCGCAACTGGCGAGCCCAATACTTTGCCAGTACTCCTAGCGTCGACAGGCCATAGGTGACGCTGCGGCGGAAGTTGATACTGCTTGCCTCGTCAAAGTAACGCACAGGGACGGGGATGTCCCCGATCTTGAATCCGAAGTGAACAGCCTGAGCCAGGAATTCACTATCGAACACAAAATCATTTGAATTGCCGTTGTAGGGGATCGTTTCCAGAACCTCACGTCGATAGGCTCGAAAGCCGCTGTGGAAGTCGCCCAGGTTTTGCCCCAGAGCGACGTTTTCGACCAGGGTCAGGCAGCGGTTGGCGATGTACTTCCAGGGAGGCATCCCCCCCGCCAGGGCCTCGCGCCTCGTTCGAATGCGTGATCCCATGATGAAATCACAGATTCCCAGGCGGATGATTTCTACGGCAGCAGGGATGACCCGGCTGTCGTACTGGTAGTCGGGATGAATCATCACGACCACTTCTGCCCCTCGTTCGAGAGCGTGTTTGTAGCAGGTCTTCTGATTGCCACCATAGCCGAGGTTTTTCTCGTGACGGTAGACTGTCAGGCCAAGACGCTCGGCAATTTCGACCGTGTTGTCCCGGCTGCAGTCGTCGACGACGATCACTTCGTCCACGGTACCAGGGGGAATGTCCTGAACGGTCCGTTCCAGCGTCCGGGCAGCGTTATACGCCGGCATCACCGCAATCGTTTTCAGGTGCGGGGCCACCGCCGGAACATTCAGTGTACTCTCCACAACAATCGCGTCCCAAAAGCAAAGTATGATGCGAACGGAATCAATCGAAGACATATCCTGCCGAGTGACCAGCAAAACGTCCACACCACGATGGCACGCAAAGTTAACCAGCTCGCGATCCCTCGCAAATCAGGCTGAAAATCGCGATCCTACGCGCCTGTAGCAGACAGTACAGTTTACAATTGCCTCAGGTGTTGTTTGTTGATGTGCAGAAATTTGCGTTCTTGAGGCCACGATGGCAGAAGCGGCAACGGAAACTTCACTACAACAGACTTCATCGCGTGATCTGCGTCTAGACTTCTTGCGCGGCGTCGCACTGATGTTGGTTCTCGTCGATCACGTGGAAGATCATTCCGGCGTCCGGTGGTTACGGTCTTACACGCTTGCGGCCAACGGTCTCTCAGACGCAGCTGAGTTGTTTGTTTTTCTGTCGGGATTTGTTTTCGGACGCGCATACAACAGACGTCTGGACGAAGAAGGTTTTCTCGCCTGCCAGCGTAAGGCCATACGACGCGCGTTGACGGTGTATCTGGCGTTCCTGTTGACGACATTCACATCGATTGCCATCGGCATCTGTTTCGGAGGGATCGCCCCCGTCTTGATTCATGAGCTGCGTTTGGATGAAGGGGCGATCAAATGGATACTCTGTTCCTTACCGATGTACTACCAGGTGTACGGTCTTGATGTGCTCGCGTTTTATGCGATCGTGACCCCATGTGCGCCGGCGATGTTGTTGGGATTGCGTCGAGCCCCGGTATTGGCCTGGGTTGTCGTGTTGAATTTGTACCTTGGAGCTCAGTTGTTCCCCGAATTTCAGCTCCCCAGTCATCGAGTCGGATCGGGTTGGTTTTTTAACCCGTTCGCCTGGCAGTTCCTGTTTTTTATAGGGCTTTATTTCGGAGCACTTCGATCACGGTGGCCGTTTTCACAGGTTTCTCGGATGACCCTCTCGATCATCGCAATTGGTCTTCTTTTGTTCAGCCTGTTGATTCGTTGGAACAGCTTCAGCGCAATTCCCTGGTCAATCACGATCGACCACAATCTTGTCAGCGGGATCATGGCGTGGAGTAACAAAAACTCGCTGGGGCCGTTTCGACTGCTTCACTTCATGGCATTGGCATTCATCGGATCGCAGTTGTTACCAGTCCCCGGTGCCGCGTGCTGGCGGTCGCTGGCAGCGGCACCCTTCATTAACTGTGGCCAACATTCACTGGCGGTTTATTCGTTTGGCACAATTCTGATGTTCTTGTCGTGCCCGGTCTTCAGTCTTTTGGGAACGTCGCCGTCCGTTGTGGTGATGGTCATCGGAGACTACGTACTTCTTTCCGTCTTGTTTGCGAACGGTCTGCGACGATGGCCGACAAAAGGAAAGAACGGAGTCGGTTCGGTGAACGAACGGAGAAGTGAAACACCACGTTCGTAATGAGGAAACAGTCATTTCGACAATAATGAAAAAGCCCACCGTTCATTAGGTGGGCCATGATCGAGTGACGATGGCGGGGCAGTCTGTCACTGATCTTTCGCACCGACGTCCAGCTTGGACCATTTTCTGTCGCTGAGCTTCTTCAAGCCTTCTGCCGTTACAGAACCGTTTTCCTTAAAGGTCAGCGATTGCAGATTGGTCATCCCGACGAGCTTTTCGACTGCGGCATCTGTGACGTTGGTTGCCCTGATCGAAAGCTCTTTCAGCTTGGGAAGCGACGCGATCACATCGATCGTCGCATCTGACATCTGTGGAACCGTCCAGATATCGAGCAGTTCCAATGATTTCAGGCCTTCCAGGTGCTTCAAGCCGGAATCACTGACGGAAGCCAGTTCGTGCAGATAAAGACGTCGCAGCTTCGGCAGATCGTCGAAGACGTCCATCGCTCGATCGTCAACGTTGGGCAAATCACGCAGCGTCAAACGGGTCAATCCCATCCCCTTCAGGGCGACAACGCCATCGGATCCAAACCCCTGGCAGCGGAAAATTTCTAACTGTGACAGTTTGCCCAGTTTGGCCAGGAACTCACCGGAACGGTCCGAAATAATAAAATCCTGCAGCAGCAGCGACTCAATCGACTGGTTGCGACCCAGGTACTCGAGGCCAGTGTCCGAGACGGCCGTACTGCGATGCTTGAATGCTGTCAGCTTGGGGAGATCGGCGACAATTTCCAGCGCCATATCGCCTGATTCCATGTTGCCTCGCAGGTCGAGTGACTTCAGTCCCTTCAATTTGGCCAGTCGCTGGGCACCGATGTCGTTAACTTTGTTCTGCACCAGAGTCAGCCGTTCGAGTTTGCTCAGTTCGCTGATGATCTTGACCAAGCCGTTGGTCATGTTCGTGTTCGACGAAAGATCCAAGTCGATTAGATTTGGAAACGATTTTACGATCATCTCGGCGGTGGCGTCATTGATAACCGTGTTAGTCATCGCCAGAGTCGTCAGGTTCTTCAAACCATTCAACTGAGCGGCCATTTCATCATTCAACGTCCGGCAATTGAAGATCTGCAACTTCTCGAGATCAGTCAGCTTGCCAAACAAAGCCAAGTCTTCGGCCGTCAACTTTGAGCCGTCCTGAATGACAATTTCTGTCAGCAGGTCACCTTCTTCGGGCGAGTATTCTGCGCGAGAGCCCAGAGCGTCGATGCGTGCGCGAGCGGCTTCAACATCAGCGGCCCTGGCTGTGGCTTTGCTGGTCGATTCGGCGACGGGCTGAGTTGGCGGATCTGCGGGCTTGGTCTGAGTTGCAGTTCCGTCACCTGGCTTTGCGGGACCGCTGGCAGGGGGAGGCGTTGGAGTCGGGGCTCCTTTATTGGTGCCTGGTTCCGGTTGTTTGGCACAGCCCGACAACACAAACAGTCCAACACAGACGCAGGCCAGTGCCCCTCGCGACCAATGCAACGTCAACATCATTCTCGCCCTTGTTCAATCTCAATAAAAATGGGCGCACGCCAAGTGGCGTGCGCCCCAAGTTCCACAATCGACATTAGTCCAGTCGATGCCCTTCGGCGTAGACCGGCTTGATCAGATCCGCAACCTTTGGCGTCTTCAGAGCGGCCAGGTTGGTGACCTTCAGGTTCTTGGCGTCCCACTCGACCTTTTCACCCCAATCGCCCATTTCGCCATTGGCACCACCATTTGCGGCGGCCCAGACGGCGAGATTGCCGAGCAGGATTGTTTCGGTCAATGGACCTGCACGGTCGATGTAGTTCGACTTGCAGATCTTGGGGTCGCCAGCTCGTTTCGCCCTGAACAACTCGTACATGTTGTTCAGGTCGTTGTTCCCCTTGTCTTCGGCCTTCTCGTAGTCGACCTTGACCTTCTCGACACCCTTCAACTCATAACGACCGCAGTAGTCGTCCGAACTGTAGAAGGCACCCTTTTCACCGATGATCATGACACCACTGTCTGACACATTGGTGATGCCATACTTGGCGAAGACTTCCATCGGCGGCTTGTTCCCCTTGCGGTCATACCACCAGAACGGAATCGCTGGACGTTCGGCCGTTTCCGGAAACTCGAACTTGATGATCGAGCTTGCTGGGAAGCTGTCGAAATCATGCCCTGACGATTTGGCAACGACCGAGATTGGATCGCGCAGACCGCACGAAGCAAATGGAACGGTCAACTGATGACAGGCCATATCGCCGAGTGCGCCGGTTCCGAAGTCCCACCAGCCACGGTGCTGGAAGGTGTGGTAAATGCCTGGCCAGAACTCCCGTGGAGGAGCCACACCCAGCCAGTTCTTCCAATCAACGCGTTCCAGAGCCTTCGCGATTTCTTCCTTCTTCTTTTCGATCAGCTTGCTCGCGCCATCGGGATCGTCCTTCTGGGCTTGTGCACTGAATTTAGCGATGTCCATGCGTCGGCCAGGACCTTGTGCCCAGACAGGGCGATTCGACCAGGCGTAGACTTCCTTCAGCGATCCGAGAACGCCCGACTTGATCTGGGCGATGGCTTCACGCGACGAATCGAGTGCCGTTCCCTGGTTCCCCATCTGAGTGCAGACGCCGGTTTCTTTGGCAACCTGAGCCAGCAGGCGGGCTTCGTAAATCGTGCGGGTCAGCGGCTTCTGGGTGTAGCAACTGATCCCCAGACGCATGGCGGCGAGAGTGATCGGGCCGTGCATGTGGTCAGGAGTGCTAACGGTCGCGATGTCGATTTTCTTGCCGAACTTGGCGAGGACTTCGCGATAGTCCGTGAAACGCTCAGCGTTTTCGAAGCCCTTGGACTTCCCTTTGCTATCGAGCGTATTGCGATCGACGTCACAAATCGCGACGACATTACCGAAGGTTGCTGCGTTCGCCGAATCGCTTCCCCCCTTGCCACCCACGCCAAAACTGGCGACGTTGAGTTGCTCGTTGGCGGATCGTTCCTGACCGCGAAGGTCGACGGAACCCCCGACGAATACTGCGGCGCCAATCGCCGTAGTGTTTTTAATGAACTCGCGACGTGACCCTTGTCGACTCATACGTCTCTCCTGGCAGCATGACAGTGATGCGGCAAATCTGTGATGAGGCTATGCCCGGCAGCCGATCTGCCAAGCGCATTCAATCGTAATCATGTCGCGCCGAACTTTACAGTAATCGCTGATGGGTTCTGGCACCAAATTCTCAATCTGTGGACTGAGGCGGGTTCAAAGGGGCACGGAAATTGATCGACACTTCTTTTTCCCATGCGCCAATGCCCCTGATTTGCCGCACGGCACGTTCTGCCGAAGGAACTACTTCAGTTTTTTCAATAGTCGTTTCGCGTTGGAATTTCCGGAATCCCTTTCCAAAACCTTGTCGACCAGCTTCCTGGCGTCCGGTTTTCGATTGGCAGCGATGAAGACTTCTGCCAGTTCCAGCTGAAGCCCTGAATCTTCAGGTTTCAATTCCAATGCGGTTTCGTATTCGGCAATTGCTCTTGGATGGTCTTTCTTTCCTGCCAAAGCGGCTCCGAGCAAACGGTGGACATCGGCGTCAAGGACATCAATGTGCAGCGTCATTCGAGCGTACTTGTAGGCGTCATCAAAGTTGTCGTCGGCCAGCGCCATTTCGGCCAGCGCCTTGCGCGGTGCCGGGTCATCTGCTTCAATGCGAGTTAACGTCATGAGGGCTTCACGGCGTCTTTCGGCATCCCCTGCCAGTTTTGCCGCAGCCGCCGTTCCCTTCCACCAGTCACTGCTGTAAGGAAAATACTTCTTCCCAATTTCGCAAAGTTCCAGGGCTTCGTCCGAATCTTTCAATTTCAATTGAATTCGCATCAGAAGTTCCAGAACGCGGCGATGGGGGTGTTCCTTGTCCAATGCTGGTTCGAGCACTTCCAGCGCTTCGTCGAATTTCTCTTCTCGAACTAGCATTGCCGCAGAGACATACGCTGCCAGCGGATGCTTCGGGTGCTTTTCCAGAACCTCGTCAACGATCTTTCTCGCTTCGTCCCGCTTCTTGATGACCATTAACAGTTGAGCGTACTCCGCAGCCGCCTGCGGATCGTCCTTATTCTTTTCATAGTTCTTTTCGATCTGATTGGGCTTTTTCTCGGTCTCATCATCGGTCTTACGAATGTCGGCAACGACTTTGTCGAGGTACGCACGATAGCCCTTTTCAAAGTCTGCCTTGTCGACACCGAAGACCTCGGGAACAGCCTGGTCCGTCGTGCGATTCCGTCGATAGGCATCGAGCAATTTCGACAGCGAAGCTTCGCCAAACCGCTCGACCATGTATTCTGCATAGAGTACGCTCTGGCAATAGGCAAAGTTCCAGTTGGCCTGATTCCCTGCCCGGATGAATCCCATGCTGAGATTATCAAGATTCTTGATCTCCCCTTTTGGAACGCGATCCAGCAGCAGGCCGTTCCATTCGACTGGCCGCGGATAACCTTCACTGCGGACAGCCAGCGCTTCGGTGTACCAATGGGGGATATTGAAGTTCGTCTGCTGCAGGGTCAGGACATGCACGAACTCGTGCTTCATGACACGAGCCCAGTTCACTGGTTCCTCCATACTCGTCGGGCTCGTCATGGCGATGATGACGCCCGTCGACGCCCCGATGGTCTGGACCCAGGGAAGCCCAACCATCCGTGCACTGAACCACTGATGTGCGGAAAGTCCCTTGGCCGGACTGTAAAGTTCGATCTGTGTTCTCTGGTCAGGCTCGAATCCGAACAGTTTCGTCAGTTCGGGGTAGACTTCCTCCATGTATTCCGCCATGTAACGAGCCAGCAGTTTATCGATTTTGCTGTCGGCTCGAATGACGAAGTGATCGGTCGTGACCGTGCTGTAATCGTCCAGGACTTTCAGCACCTTGCGCATATTGCTGACGCGAACATGATAGGGGTCAGCCTTGAAGGCTTCATCAAGTAGCTTCCTGGCGTCCTCCATGCGTCCCGTCTGCATGTAAAGCGTTCCGAGTGCCGTTTTTGAATCCGACAACTGTGGCATCAGCAGAATCGCCTGTTTGAACAGGGGCTCCGCAGTGGAATGCTGCCGGAAGCGGTCGAGTTGCTCGCCGAGTGTCGCCAGAAAATAGCCGGGGCGTGGATTGCGTCCTGCCACGTCGATGACAATCCGTTCAAATCGTGTTGGTGACACCAGTTTGAGATCGGCAATGTGATCGAGATGGTTCACCAGTAGCTTGAGCCTGTCAGGTTCCGGCCAGCCATCCTGCATCAACCGTAGCGTGGCCATTAACGCGAGGGTCTCCTGGTCGATCGGATTGACTGACAGTGCATCGGCCAACAGTTTCTCGGCCGCGTCCAGTTCTCGAAAATAGAGCTTCGCTTCTGCCAGAATGCGCAATGCGGCTGGCAATTTGGGAGAAACATCCAGTGCGGCGTTGGCTCGTGCCTCGGCTTCGTCCCAGTTGTAGTCCTTGATTGCCGACTGCCCCAGCACGACGAGGGCTTCCGTCGCACGCGGGTTGATGGCAAGCGCCGCTTTCAGTTCGGGGGTTCCTTGCGCCTTGTTGTATTTCTCCAGCAGCAATTGCCCCACTATTTGATGCGCCCGCCAGGACTGCTTGTCTGCCTTCAACGCATCAGGACAGAGCGTGTTCACGCAGAAATCAAAAATCTGAGTCACGCTGTGCCAACGCGCATATTGGGCAGAGCCCTGACAGACCAGCAGCAACGATTCCGCGTCGGTCGGCTGGCGGCGGTTGTAGTAACGGACGAACCAGCGATAAGCTTCGTCCGCCTGTTTGATCTCCCCTTGCTCTGCAAGGATGTGTGCCTGTATCAGGTGAGCGAGTAATTGATCTGGATCCAGCTTGAGCGCTGCTTTAACTTCGGTTTCAGCCTCTCTAATGCGACCGCGATCAAAATGAAGTCGGGCCAGTTCCGCATTCAGAGACGCGGCTTGAGGATGCTCTTTCAAAGCGGACTGCAATGTTGTCTCAAGGGATTCCAACTGTCCCGACTCTGACAGTGCCGTACAACGTGTCAGGATCAATTCGACGGGATCGAGACCATTGTCTTTGACTTTATCGATCTCATCGAGTCCCTCGATCGCTTCATCATAGCGACCATGTCGCAGGTGCTGACGAACAGCTGCCAGTGTTTCTGTCGGGTCTGCCGCAGCGCTGGTATCAATCGACGTCCAGATCATCCCCAGGCAGATAACTGCAGTAACAAATGGGAATGGCTTCATTGGGTGTTCCAGAAAGAGAGGGAATCCGTCATACTTGACGCTACCCCATGCCAGTCGGCAACGCAACAATGGTCCGACGGGGTTGTTGCTCCTGGGCGGGTTGCATCAACAGGTGCCTGTCCTGCGGTGCACAGGTTGCCGCTGACGCAAGCGGTCGTTATCGTGGCGTCGAAAGTTCGGGATTATGTTGCGGACAGGTTAGCGTAATTCTCTGACGGCAAAAGCCTTGCGAAGCGGGCTTGCCTGATGGGTTGAATTTAAACAGTGTCAGTCCGACGAAAAGGTCGGCCAGCAGGAGGTTTGCGGAAAATGGGTTTGATGGATGGAAAGCGCGGTCTGGTTCTGGGTGTCGTGAATGACTATTCGATCGCCTGGGGGATCAGTGAACAGCTCTTCAAGGAAGGGGCTCAGCTCGGATTTACACACTTGCCTGACAAGGATCCGTCAAATCCAAAGATGGCTCGTCGCGTTAGGAAATGCGTCGAACAGTTCGATCCGAAGCTGTTTCTGCCGTGTGACGTTCAGGTAGACGCCGATCTGGACAATGCTTTCGCCGCAGCCAAAGAGACGTTCGGGGACCTCGACTTTGTCGTTCACTCGATTGCGTATGCACCGATCGACGATTTGAAGGGGCCCGTTTACGCCTGCAGCCGCGAAGGCTTCAAGATGTCGATGGACATCAGCGTTTACAGCCTGATGGCAGTCTGCAAGCGAGCCAAGGACGCGATGCCCAACGGTGGCAGCATCCTGACCCTGACCTATCTGGGAGGCGAACGCGTCATCCCCGGTTATAACGTCATGGGCCTGTGCAAAGCGGCCTTGGAATCGTCTGTTGGCTATCTGGCACACGAGTTTGGCCAAAGCAAAATCCGCGTGAACGGATTGAGTGCCGGGCCGATTAAGACCTTGTCGGGTTCGGCCGTCAAGGACTTCGACAAGATGCTGGAAATGTACGATGCCCTGTCACCGCTGCGACGCAACGTCAGCCTGGAAGAAGTCGGCAAGAGTGCCGTTTACCTGCTAAGCGACATGTCAACAGGCGTGACCGGGGAAACGCTGCACGTTGACAGCGGCTACCATGTCATGGGTGCCCCACCCGCAGACGCGAAACTTGGTAACAGCTAATTTCGAATTGAGAAGATTCGGCCATGTCGTGTGTGACATGGCCGGTTTTTTTGTTGGGTGCGATCTCATCGGGATCGCGAAGAAACCGGACGCTAGCGCGTACCGGCTGATGCGTTCATTGAAGTAATGGGTGCACAGCAAAAGGGCAGCCTTCCCATTTCGTCACGTTGAGGGTGAACTATGACCTCATCAGTTGTCAAACGAATTGGAATTGCGATCGTCGAGCAATCGGGGACATATCTCGTTGGCACTCGAGGTCCTGATAGTCCGCTGGCTGGATACGCGGAGTTTCCTGGCGGGAAATGCCTCGCAGATGAAGAACCCGCCACGTGTGCGATGCGTGAATGTTTTGAGGAAACCGGGCTTGCAATCACTGTTGAGCGATTGCTGCTGCGGCGTGATTTCACGTACTCTCATGCCAGAGTGGACCTTCATTTCTTCCTGTGTCATCCGGCCGAGCCGTCCCAGATTGAAACGGAATATAACGGGTATCGGTGGGTTCCCGTTAATGAATTGCCGTCTCTCAAGTTCCCTGAAGCAAACGAACTCGTTGTGCATCTGCTGAAGCAGATGTCGTTCTGCCAGTGGACGCGCGATCAGGTCTATCTCGTACCAACGACGGTCAACCCCACAGAAATTGCAGCGCAGATCTATTCCCGCGTCTGCAGGACTGATTTTACGGAACCCGGGTTTTGCGTTGTGAATCTTGGATCATCATTAAGCTCTGTCGAGTTTCGGCAGTTGATGGTCGACATTACGCGGCAAATGGCGATTGTTCATCAGCGACAAACTGGGAAGACACTGATCTACATCTCGGCGGGGAGATTTGATCAACAGACGACGACTCGCCCTCATCTGGACGGTGGTCCAGAAGAATCACTCTTGATGCTCGGATACGAACCGACGCGTGTTCAATCGGAAGTGGAAATCTCAGACTACACTCAATGCGCTCAGCATCTGGGAATTTCGCCCACAGAATTCATGGCGCAGCACAACCCGATGTTTCATGCGGGATTTGAATTGCTGCGGCCCTATTCCTACCGTCTGAATGAGTTCGACGTGGCGGCTTACCAGATTGTGGTCATCAATAACAGTTCAGCCCCAATCGATGGCAAGTCGTGGCTGGGAGTACTTCACACGGCAACGATTTTGACCCCGGATGAATCACAACGTCGAGTTATCAACTCGACGATGATCGCGCCGGCACTTCCTGGAACTCCGGATGTTGTTCCAGCAAAGGAACTGGAAGAGTTCATTCAAACGTCGCTCGTTCGTCGTAAGGGCTACGATAAACCGTATCTTGAAGATGACGTGAATTGAACTCAGGCACGGTGACTGTAACCGTAGTTGCGACACACTCTCGCCAATTGGCAATAGTGCTATCGCGAACCGTAATAGAACAGCATCAATCCCAATGCGATCTGATGAAAGATCGGGGGCAAGCCAAATGGCAGGTCAAGGAATTCCGGGATCGCTGCCAGTACCAGTACGATTAATACCGTCATGGCCTTGATATCACCCCAGGTTCCTGACGGGGGATTTGTGCGATATCGATTGAACCAGCCACCGACCGTTCGTGCCATGGAACCCAGCAGGTACGCAAACACAATTCCGATCAATGAAACCGCGGGAATGTTGGTATGGAGTTGATTGGTCTGGTAGAGATAGGCTCCCATTCCTGCAAATGCCAGGACGATCAACGTCCGAATCGTGTTCTTGGGCAGAAACAATGGGTGACGTTCACGTTCGATGACGCCATCCTGCTCCAACCGGGCAATCACGTCTGGGGGGAGTGACACAAAACGCCGTGACGTAAAATAATGAGCCAGTGCGATCAGTAACGTCTA
>CAIWEX010000614.1 GCA_903911795.1 uncultured Schlesneria sp. | reverse complement strand
GGCGACACCGTCTGCCCGAGCGGGCCCACCGTCCGGCCTGGCGGGGGGCGGATCGACGGGTTAATCAACCCATCAACTGTCCGGGTTGACACGAGGACGAGGATCTGAGGGGGGTGGCGACACCGTCTGCCCGAGCGGGCCCACCGTCCGGCCCGGCGGACACCAGTTTCTGAATGAGGCATCGCAGGTCTCAGCTTCCTCCCTGGCGTAGAAACCGAACCTCTCACGATTATCAGGAGTTTGCCACTATGACTGTCGATTCATCAAAAAACCTGGTGAATGTCTATTCTACACCGATCGAGTTCGATGCCGAATTGGTGAAGGCCATGCTGGCTGACGAAGGGATTCCAAGTTACGTTGAAGATGCCAATGGACCATTTCCGGGCCTATCGGGAATACCCTGCCATGTTCAAGTGGCAATCGAACACGAACTGCTTGCTCGCCAGTTAATCGACGAACATGAGCAGCGACATCGGGAACGAGCAGAACGTGAATTGGCTGAAGAAGAAGACGTCCTTGACGAAGAACTCGATTCTGAGTCGGAACACGACTGATTGTGAAATGACGACCAGAAGATTCCGGCTAAATGAATTTTCATTGGCTTCGAATCTCGTTGTGCTAAAGCCCGTGAGAAGTCATGCAGGTCAGTCCTCGTCGACGAGATCAGCCATTAATTGGGACTATTTGAATTTCGAGCGTCAATCGCCTGACAGGAGAGATTGGCCGTCGACATTGTATCGACACCATCTCCGGTCCAACGACCAGTGGAATCATAAAATCGATTGGATGGTCCACTCCAGGGATTATTTCCCGATTCTTGTGTATCGGGGCCGCGATAGCCGTTCCGTAAAAGATTTTTGCAACGGCCGAAGAGGCCACGATTGCTATAACCTTTCTGCGCCGATGCGGTTTCTGCTGCTCTTAAAAACGAGAAAGCCGCCAGGAAAAAGACGATCCAGCAACGCTGTGAACATCGAAACATGTTCATTCTCTTTGTTGCAAATCAGAAAGGCCACAGCGCAGGGAGATTCGACTATTAACAGAATCGGCGGTGCTGCGGCCAGAATTCATAAGCCCCCCTTTTCGAGTCGATGTTCGACTATTTCTGCCGAATGATTCGCCTGCGAGGCCAGGACACGAAAACGGCGTTTTTTCGAGATTTTGGAAAAAATCAAGATTTTTCGTGATATTTCCAAGAATCCCTCGCCATAAAGGATGACTCGATTTCCATTTTTTTTCTTTTGGAACGCGCCATGCCAGCAATCGTTTCATTGATCCTTCTGATCGGGATTCCCTATGGGGTGATGCTGCTCAGGAAAATCTTGAAAGAACAAGAGGAAAGCTTTAATTACCTGCGAACGCAAGTCCATGAGCTGAGGCAGTTACTGGCGCATCAACTGAACGCGCCGGTGCAGGATAAGATGGAGTCTGTCCACCCGCGTGCATCCGAGATCCAAACTTCAAATCCTCCGTTCGAACATTCGACCGTTCCCGCAGTGTCTTCAACTCCTGCTCCCGCAAAGGAACCGGTTAAAACGACTAAAGACGATGAGCCTTATGAGGTCATTTTCGATGATGATCTTGTTTCACCAGCCCCGCCAATTCGTGGCGAAACCCCTTCTCGGGTTCCGTCTTCGAGACCATTGACAACGACGGAATTGTTACGCAATCGACACTCAAAGCCGGAACAACGTGTCGACTCAAGGGAGCCGCGAAAGCCGAGCAAATTTGAACTTGCGGCAAAGGAGACCCTTGCGAAGATCTGGAACTGGATCATTGTTGGGGAAGAACATGCCCCGACTGGTGTTTCGATGGAATATGCCATTGCCAGCCAATGGCTGCTCCGGCTGGGGATTCTGATCCTGGTGATCGGAGTGGGATTCTTTCTGAAGTATTCATTCGATCACAACTTGATCAAGCCCGTCGCGCGGGTTGCGATGGCTGCCGGTGCTGGGTTGGGATTGTTGACAGTCGGTACTCGTTTACTTGGCGGACGATACCACGTCTTCGGGCAAGGATTGATGGGTGGCGGGCTGGCAACGCTGTACTTCAGTGTCTACGCGGCAGCCAGATTTTATCAATTGATCGACCCCATTACGGCATTCGCATTGATGGGAATGATTACGGTGCTCGCTGGGGGGATCTCGGTTCGATTT
>CAIWEX010000613.1 GCA_903911795.1 uncultured Schlesneria sp. | reverse complement strand
CCGAACGGTCGCGGTGAAAACGTAAGAATTCCTCAACCCACCGGCGATAGGTCTGGATGGTGCGCACGGCCAATCGCCGCACCTTGCAGGCTGCTTCATATTGATCCAGGAGTTTCATGCCCGCAGATTCTGCCGCGCAAGATTTGCTCGGTCAATTCGCGAGTCAAAAACAACATCAACTCCAGTACCAGAAAGGACTTGACGTCTTTTGGCCGCAAAGTATTCTCAATGCTTTCTGTTGTGAGAAATACAAGTTCGGCCAGTGGGGCTACTCAAGGTGGGATACGACGTCCACATTACGCGTGCGCAACATTGGACGGAAAGCGAGTCAAACCCGATCACCCTCGACGAATGGCTCGCCTACATTGCTGGTGATGCGGAAATGCGTCTGGATAACTTTGCTGAGGCCGCTGTCGGTGGGGATACACTCCGGTATGATAACGACGGCTTAGCAGTGTGGGCCGCATTTAGTGGCCACGGACTCGATGGCAATATGGCTTGGTTCGACTATCGTCACGGAGCTGTTGTCGTCAAGAATCCCAACGAAGAAATCCTCGGTAAAATGATAAGGATCGCCGCTGCTCTGCATGCCAATGTCATCGGAGATGAAGGTGAATTCTACTAACTTGAACCGAAGTTGAAACCGGAATCGCAGGCCGAACGAGGCAGTCAACTTGACCCGCAGTCGCTGGTGGCTCAAAGTGTTAGCGTGTTGATCGGAAGCCCGTTGTTTCTCGCGGGCAAGTTACCTTGAACGTTCGGCTGCAAGGAATTGATCGCATCATGGAGATTGAACTACTCCCAGAGGCGGGCGAACTCCGTTCAACCGTCTTTGAAAACGAACACGCGGGTATCTTGCGGTCTGTATTCTTCAGCATTGTGATTCCAATCACTCCCTTCAATTTTGAAGGAGAGACTGTTGAAACGTCCGTTCGGTTGGATTTCATCGACTTCGGTGTTACAGACTGGCGACTACTAAGCGACAAGTCATTTGTCTTCCCTGTGAATCCAGAGGAGGGTTACATTGATGGATCAATGTATCTGGGAAACTCGCATAATCCCGCGGATGTGACTCGGATTGCATTTGGCGGATTTCGTGAGTCAAGCGTCGAAGTAGACTTTGACATCACATTTGACTTTACCTACGAAGGCCCTTCGAAGCTTGGAAAACCTTCCTTCACATGGCGCGTTGTTCTGAACTTTGATCCAAATACTCTCGACGCTACGCTGCGTGAATTCCTTACACCATCGAATCGCCGAACAAATCGCTGAACCCGAGTTGCCGATCACGGGTTTTCGAAATGGATACTCACTCGCGGCAACCGGGTTAGCGTAGTCGTTATCCGACTGATGGAATTTCCTGAAGCCCAAATGGAGTTTGCGCTATGACCTTAATTCGCCTTTCCCTGTCGCTCATGCTCGTTGTGACGTCGTTCGTTGCCGCTGCAAGATCTCAAGAGCCGATCCCGCACGAGATGTTCGGTTATCTGAAACCGGGAATGTACGTTGGATTGCAACGACTCGACGGAACTGCAACGGTTGCCGTCAACGTGTACAGCGACGGACAGGACGGCAACTTGGTCGTTGCCCGCAGCCTTCAGGGGGTGGACCGAAAGGGAGTTGATGCAGATGATTTCGCCACGAGCCATCCCGCCGTTCGTAAGCAACTCGACGAATTGAAAAAGGAACCTGCCGCTAAAAAACTTCAAATTAGGATTGCCGGCTTGCAAAATATTTCGATTGGCCGGATAGCTGCCATTGGCACTGACTATCTGTTGATCGAACTTGATGACCGATCGAAGCGGCGGCTATTGCCCAAGGCGGCGATTGGATACATCGACCTTGATTCGGACCCTGCGACATTCTTTCTCGCGCGTCGAGAAATCGCGAGTGGGAACGACAGATAACAATCGGTTGAACGTGAGCGGCGGTCCGCGTCCAACTCGAAGTAAAGTTTTCTGGCCGCCGCCACGTTAACCGTAACGTTCGGCAGAGGGAAGAATTCAAACGGGCGTGCCGATGGACGACCTTTCGCTTTGCATCTGTTCCCCCCATTAATCCCCCCACTAATTCACGAACTCCACGCGTACGCGACGCATT
>CAIWEX010000612.1 GCA_903911795.1 uncultured Schlesneria sp. | reverse complement strand
CTCGATCTTGGCCGGACGACCGTTCTCGTACACGCGGAAGATGCAGATATCGAGGTCGTAGCGCGGGAACTCAAAGTTGTCCGGATCACCGCCGAAGAACGCGATGTCGAATTCGGGAGCCCAGACAAGCCTGATATCGGTGTATTTTTTGTAGCGATACAGGTGGTACTGCCCCCCCTGGTACAGCGTGACCACATCGCTCCGTAATCCGGTCTTGTCGAGTGATTCCTTTTCGATGGTTGCAATGACACCGCGACGCGCAATGAATGCTTCCGACGCTGGCATCTCGGGTTTGACTGCGGCGCTGACACGTGCCGTCACATCTTCGATCGACTGCAAGACGTTCAGTTCCAGATCTGGTGCCTTCGGTTCCTCGGCCAGTGTTTTGGCCCAGAAGCCTTCTTTGTAATAGTCACGGCCTGCGGCACTGACCTTATGGAGAGTATCCGCACCAACGTGATGGTTCGTTAAGACCAGTCCGGTTGACGACACAAAAGACCCTGATCCCCCCGAATTGAATCGGACGGAGGATTTCATCAGGTGCTCTGTCCACGCTTCCGTCGGCTCAAACCCGTATTTATCCTTGAGTTGCTTGCGCGGAAGGTTATTGAAGACCCACATTCCCTCGTCCGCGGACCCCGAACGTAAGACGGACAGAATCTCGGCAGCGAATGCAAACAACAGGAAAGCACGAGTAATTCGTCGAGGCATCGAAGTTCTCTCCGAGGATGTCGGTTGCTGAATGGTCGCCCTTTGGACTGCGGGCAGTGACGGACCGTAGCAACGTCAGCGCCCGTCGGCAAGTCATTCATCGATTGTACCCCTGCGCCGCACGCATGATTTCCCGGTATCAGTTCGGTACAACTATCACCTGACGTGTTTCTACTGCCCTGCCATGATCCTGCCATTACTCCAGCCAGAAAGTCTGCCGAATGCCTCAACTTTTCAATCATGTCGCAGTTATCACGGGAGCCAACCAGGGGATTGGAAAGGCCATCGCGAAGATCTTCGCGCAAGAAGGGGCTTCGCTCGCGCTTTGTGCTCGCAATGGTGAAAAGCTGCAGCAGGTTGCGGATGAGTTTCGGGCCGACGGAATTGATGTCCTGGCTCAAAAGTGCGACGTATCCAGTGAAGCCGAAGTCGAAAGCTTTTTCGCTGCGGTTGCGGAACGGTTTGGGCGGGTTGACATTCTCGTCAACAATGCGGGGGCTTTCGATGGCGGGCCGCTTGATACGGTATCGCTCGATGCCTGGAATAACGTTGTCGGCTCGTGCCTGACCGGCTCCTTCCTCTGCAGCCGCGCCGCTTTCCGATTGATGAAGCCACGCAATTCAGGTCGCATCCTCAATATTGGCTCGATCTCGGCGCAGCGTCCTCGGGAAGGAAGTGCACCATACGCGGCTGCAAAGTTTGGAGTCTGGGGGCTGACTCAGGCGATCGCCATTGACGGTCGGCCCTATGGAATCACCTGCTCATGCCTTCACCCAGGCAATGTTCGAGTGGAGCGTCGAGTCGATTCCGGCATCGAATCCGATGAAGAACCGATGATGTCGTCGGAAACCATCGCGAAGGCCGCCCTGGCGATGGTGACTCTGCCTGCCGATGTCAATTTTCTGGAAGCGATTGTGCTCCCACGCGATCAAGCTTATCTCGCGCGTGGTTAAAACACCGAGGTTTGTCACCTGTCGCGAAGGCAGCCAGCAAAATCTTCTGTGTCAAGTTTAATGGATGTGTCTTGAAGTTATTGAATCCGCCAAGGAAACTCGGTTTAAAATCTTCTGGCTCCAGGGCCTCCAGGGGACGACAGCTATGGGTTGGAAAGTTGTGTTCAAACCAAAACCGAGGTGTTTGCGGGACAAACTTGAGTTGTGGTTTGTAGGCCCACGAAGACCCCAATTCTACTATGCAAATCTTGCGGGCCTGTTTCCGTTTGCGGGAATGCTGATTGGGGCGTTGATTGGACTAGTGATCAGCTTCGTGATCGATAGCAATGCGAACACCAGTTGGGGCGATCCGCAACGCTATGTTCCTCTTCTACTTTGCTCTGGAGTCACAGCGATCATCGGTTTTTTGATCACAGGAGCGATCATAGATGGTTACTATGAAGAGCATTCCCCGTTCCTTGAAAACGAGGAAACCATCGAACGGATCAGGACTCGTTCGAGCAGCAAATCGACTCGCAAGGGAACTCGCAAACGCCGACGATCATCGGAAGATGATGACTGAGCCCGCGTTAATAAAGATCGCATTGAATTGCCGGAATTTGTGCCAATCAAGAAGCGTTGGTTCGAGGGGCGAAATACGACTCTCCAGCATCGAGCCGCGACCGTGAGGGAGCGGTTGAGTTGGCTAGT
>CAIWEX010000611.1 GCA_903911795.1 uncultured Schlesneria sp. | reverse complement strand
AGTTCGCTCTTGCATTTAATTACTCCGTCATTCAGGACTTGATGAGTTCGGCTTGCAAGTGTCGCGACAGGCTCGGAGACGACTTCCAACGGCTGCAGCACATGATTCTCGTCTCGTCGGGATTGCGGAACGTGAGGGCCGTCACACACGATGGCAACAGTTTCTGGAGTTGTCCCGACATCGAGTTTGACATTGGGGCGCGTTTTACCAAACTGTTTGAAGGATTCGTTAAGTCAGAGACGCCGGTCGAATTACCAAGGTTGGTGGACGTTGCTGATGACTCCACGAGCAAGATCTTCGAGATGTTTTGTCAGCAACGCGCGATCTCAAACCAATCGCCAGCTTCCGACGACGCTCGGAATTCAATCGCAAAGAGAATCAAGCGAGACCGAGGATTCGAGCCTTTACACATTCATGCTGGTTTCAGTTGGATTGAGAGAATCGAGACTGCTAACGACTGCAACGAGCGGGCCCAGTGGATTGACACACTGGAAAATCTGATCCAAGGCATTCTCCGGCCGCTTGGAGGAATTGAAGAAGCCCTTTTTGATCACGCAGACCGCAGCACGTTCTTCAGAAGTCCTGGAGAGTGGGACACGTGGGTCTTTGATTTGATTGCGACGGTCATTCCGAAACTTGATGAGAAGGAGTCAGGACAAAGGCTGTGGAAGCCGATCCTTTCCTTCGGGCTCGATCGAATGCATTGGGTGGATGCTTTCATATCCGCGTGGTTCATCCACGGCCTCCGCGCCGAGGGTTGCGAATCAAAATTCTTCCGCGAGTGGAAGTCGATGATCGCCTACGCTTGGACGTGCGAAAACTGGCGACAAACCAAAGTGCGGAACCATCGATCCGACGACGAGCTATTTCGCCATCTGATGGGCTTCAGCAGTTTCGGACTCAGTTATTTTGAAGACGAGAAGTATCGGCCATGCGTGGCCAGCATGAGACCCGAGTACGAAAAGTGGGCCGATGTATTCTTCCCCCACCCGGAAGCAACAAGTGCTTTTGCGAACTTTCTCACCTTTCGATCGTCCGTCGATCTTCTTCGCGATGGTGTCCGTCGCTTGGCCGAAGCCTCCTCTCTCTTTGAGGAATGGCATTGGGGCGAATTCTACCATTTGGACTACGCCTTGCTGAAGTTATTGGAGCACGACTGGCGGGAGAACTCTCGACTGATCAGCAAGGACGCAGACATTCGCAGGCAATTCTCCACGATTCTAAAGACGATGACCGATCGTCAAATGCCCCGCGCAATGGAGTTGCAAGACAAAATGATACGAGCGACATGACAATCTTCTGCGGAAGATGAATGCGCAGCGAACTACGATGTTCCAGTCCGATACCAAGAACTCCACCTGCGCACGTCAAAACAGCACTTCGTCAGTACCACCACCTGTCAATCGAATTCATAATCCCCGCCAGCATGGCCAACGTTACGAGTACGCTACCAGTAAAGCATCTTTGTCATCCGGATGCACATTTGGTTCGGCGTTGCACCGGTCCGGGGACTTTGACCGGCTTGGAGTCAATCCACCAGATTGCCACTCAGTTGCATGTGTCCCGGAACTTGCAACCCGCGATTCGCGCGGCAATTGGCGATCGAATTCGATTTTCCAGCACCGACCCATTTCACGCTGGCCTCGGTCCGCTTGACCTCCCGAGTGTCCAGGAACGAACACCCTGTCAGCATCGTTTCTGAGCAATCTTCGGCGTAAAGGCCGAATGGGTTGCCTTCCAGCACCTGGACTCCTGTCAACATCATCTGTCGACAACGGACCAGTTCGATCAGGCCCTTTCGAACGATGGGGACCACGCCCGCGACAGTGTGCTCGCCCGCTTGAGCGTCCTGAATCTGAAGTCCTGTCACGGTACAGTTCTGGCAATCCTCCAGACGGATGCCGGTGCACAATTCCTTGTCTTTGTAATCAGGATT
>CAIWEX010000610.1 GCA_903911795.1 uncultured Schlesneria sp. | reverse complement strand
TTTTCAGAGATGAAACGACTGCTGGGTGTGGACGCCTGATGGATAGCAAAAGTACGACCTCATTGAAAATGAGAACCGCTGCGATCTCGCGCTGCCGAATCCTTGGCTGCATCCTGACTGCCACCGCAATCGGATGCGGGACGACGCGAATTTCTGACACCCTGCGAACGGGCACAGAACAATTGCTTCTTTCGAATGCCATTGAACGCGCCGTCAACGACATGGACTTTACCATCTTGCAAGGCAAAGAAGTCTACTTTGATCCGCAGTACCTGAAGGGGGTTTCGGATGAGGGCTATATCGTCAGTTCCATCCGGCAGCGATTATTGGCAGATGGAGTCCTGTTGAAAGGAACTCGCGACGAAGCAGTCTATGTGGTGGAAGCCCGTGCCGGGACGGTTGGGACCAATCGTCAGGATGTGTTGATCGGAGTGCCGCAAGTGACATTGCCGACCGGATCCATGATGACAGGTGTCCCCTCGGCGATTCCGGAAATCCCGCTGGCAAAGAAGACTCAGCAGCGTGGCATCGTGAAGCTGGCGGCCTTCGCCTACAACCAGCAGACGGGTCAGGCGATCTGGCAATCGGGGACCCATCCTATCACGGCCGATTCCCGGGATACGTGGTTTCTTGGGACAGGACCGTTCCAGCGAGGTTCCATTTACAATGGGACCAGCTTCGCAGGGCAACGAGTCCGCTGGTTTGGCGGACCGCCCGCAGACAGTCACGTCCCAGCACCTGGAATTTCGATTACTGCTGGAAATACGTTTACAGAAGATCAGGAACTGGCGGCGGCGAAGGCGAGTGAAATTGCGAAAGCCAAAACGAAGGACTCGGCGAATAAGGTTGCGCCCGCCACGTTCAACCCGACGAATCCACCGAGTCTTCCACAACCCGGGCGACTTCCGACTGCGACGCCGACTGCCACTACTCCTTCGGCTGCAACGTCCGGGTTCAGCTCTGGCGGCAGTAATCCTGATCAGCGAGCGAATTCAGGTGGCAATGCCGCTGCCGCCGGCCTGCTGATGCTGCAGAAACGAGCGACAGATACCAGTTCGCAATAGGCCCGCCCGTCACGCTTCCGCTTGTTTTCGCAAGATCTTGTCCATTGATTTTCCCTTCGCCAACTCGTCAATCAATTTGTCGAGATAGCGAATCTCGCGCATTGTCAGTTCTTCAATCTCTTCGATTCGGACTCCGCAAATCACACCCTTGATCAAAGTACGTGCGGGATTCATCTTCGGAGCCTGAGCAAAAAACGTTTCAAAGTCCGTTTTGTTGTTGAGCTCCCGTTCAAGATCACCTTGCGTATAGCCTGAGAGCCACCGAAAGATTTCATCGACTTCTGCTTTCGTACGTCCCTTTTTTTCGGCCTTCGCGAGATAGTGGGGATAAACGCTTGCGACACTCGTCGTATAGATTCGGTGCTTTGCCATTGGAGTCCTTCTTGATTTGCCCGCTGATTCTTTGGTTTTGTGAGAATCTGGTTCGGCCAGTCAGATGGTTTCCATTTTCGTGCCACTCCACTGACGATCTAGCAGACTACCACCAGAGAATAAACGCATCTTGTCCCGCCTGCTGAATCTGGCCAAACCAATTCACGAGGTCGTGCACAAATAGCTTGCACTCATCTGACAGGCAAGTGACCATCGTCCTGGCGTATTCGTCCGGGATCCCCTCTGGCAAAGTCCTTTGAAAATCTGCGGCGGCTTGAAAGACCGGGATGATGGCGGCGAGATCGCTGTTGCTGAACACCGTGTAGAACGACCAATCTGTACGGAAGTCGTCGCCAAATAACGGTGTACCGTTGCTGAGCCCCGACATCCATGAAAAATACTGCACACAGCACTCGCTCGATTTCGTGAACCCGCACGACGCCAGTTCGCGATAAAGCTTTCCCACCGCGGGTTGAGACCAATGAGAAGAGGCACTTGCGAGGTCCAGATGTCCGTCACTCGCAATCGCGCGTGCCAGGCAGAAGTTCGCAAAAACGTGGGCCTCGGTTTCCATCTTCACAGTTAGTAGATCGCCGCCGGTTGCGTTTGATGATGGCTCACGCGCCTGCCTGAGCGGATACCCACTTTCAACAATAGTATGCAGCCACGCCAATGCCTGCGACCGGGCAGGTTCCCCGGGAAGTGTTTGTGAGATCAGTGAACTGGCTTTTTCCAGCAACGCAGCATCTTTGCTCCCAAGAACTTGCAGGAAGTCCAACTGGCTCCAGACGTAGATGTTCATCCGTAGTGACATTGAAAACCCTCGAAAGAGGTTGCGTTGATAGGTTGACGCCAGGTGATTGCGAATGATCAACTGCGTCTGTGAGAAATCGAAACAGGGCGATCCGTCCGACCATTTGAATCCGGTGCGATAAAAACCGAAGATCTGTTTCTGGTGAAATCAGTGTGAGTCACTTGCAAGCGAGCCGCAAGGATCAAAGAATGGGGATGCGGTCGTCGGGCAGGATGCACGATGACTGAAAAGTCTCACTGAGTTGAATTGAGGATTTCAGATGATACGCACCACGTGCTCCAAGTTTCTGTTTGCCAGCTTGACGCTGGTCGTTGTTTCTGCCGGCTCATTCGCTGCTGAACCTGCGGGGTTGCCTCCTGTCCAGCACCCGAAAGACAATCTTCCCACGCCTGAAAAAATCGCACTCGGCAAGCAGCTTTATTTTGATGGCCGCTTGTCCGCCGACAATAAAGTTTCGTGTGCATCCTGCCACGATCCGGCCAAGGGGTTCAGCAATGGAGACCAGTTTGCGACTGGTGTTGAAGGGAAAAAGGGAGGCCGGAATTCCCCGACAGTCATCAACACGGCCTATCAGAAGTTCCAGTTCTGGGATGGTCGAGCCAAGACACTTGAAGAACAGGCACTCGGTCCGATTCAGAATCCGATCGAAATGAACCTGACGCTCGAAGCCGCTGTCGCAAAGTTGAATGGCATCGAAGGATATAAGTCGCAGTTCAAGGCCGTGTTTGGAACCGATGTCACGGCGGACGGAATTGGCAAGGCGATCGCCGCTTACGAACGAACAGTTTTGTCAGGGGATGCTCCGTACGACAAATTCAAAGCAGGCGACAAGATGGCTCTGTCAGAAGGGGCTCAGCGAGGAATGAAACTCTTTTTTGGCAAGGCCAACTGCAGCGCCTGCCACGCTGGCCCGAATTTCACGGACAATGGGTTCCACAATATTGGTGTTCCTGGAAATGATGCCGGACGCGAAGCCATCAGCAAGGCGGTCGGCGACAAGGGAGCATTCAAGACGCCGACTCTGCGTGAAATCGCCAGGTCGGCCCCCTACATGCATGATGGCAGCCTGAAGACGCTGGAAGAAGTCGTCGCTCATTACAACAAGGGGGGGACCCCCAACGATCAACTGGACGAGGAAATCTTCCCGTTGAAGCTGACTCCTGAACAAGCGGCTGATCTGGTGGCATTCATGAAGGAAGGGTTGGCGAGTGCCAGCTATCCCGCACATACTGCCCCCGAACTGCCAAAGTGATCGCACGTGGTCTCTCTTCAGAAACCCTCAGTGCTCATACTTGAACGCTGTCAGGATCAACTCAAGGAACTTCTGCAACTCGTCGCAAAGGCGGGGCTGGAGGGGTTGTCATTCACGGACGGCCACGATTTGACCAACCGTCAATTGTGGCCGAACGCTGTTGGAGTACTGGTCGGGTCGCTGGATGCCAGTCAGGATCCCGCCATCGTACTGGCGAAACTCCGCGAGGCTTCAATTCCAGTCATTGTCGTAACCGATGCGATGACAGAAGATAAAGTCTTCCGCACTTGTACGGCGCGCGAGGCCATTTCGCAGGGAATTGAAGCCTGTCTGCCACGTCGCAATCTTGCTACTGATCTGGAACGAACACTCAGGTCAGTGGTGCAGACTTCCCCCGCAGATGCTTCTGCAGTGGGGCCTCAGGCGATCTGCTATACGATCGACAACATTCCTGAAGTGCTGCCGATGATTGTATCACATATTCGGTCTCAGCTTGAGGCTTGGCCATTTTCCGATCCGATGGATCCGATCCGGATGACGGTGGCACTCAGCGAAGTTCTCGACAATGCCCTGTATCACGGGAACCTGGAACTGAGTTCAGATCTGCGACAGGGCGATGGACGTGCCTGGCGCGAGGAAAGTCAGCGGCGATTGCGTCAATCGCCGTATTGCGACCGCCAGATTCGCATTGAATTCGCGATCGACAATCACTCGGCACGTTTTGTGGTTCGCGATGAAGGACCAGGATTTAATCCGCACATCTTGAGTGACTGTACTGAAGAAGAAAATCTGGAACGATGCAGCGGCCGAGGTCTGTTGCTGATTCGGATGTACATGGACGAAGTCCGCTTCAATGAGACTGGAAACGAAGCGATCTTGGTCAAACACCACTCGGGGCCTCGTGCGGACATGTGAATCGAACTCGCGATTGCACACGAATTGAAGCTTGGCCGACTTTCCGGAGTTCACGAAATCTCGCTCTCGCAGGAAAGCAGATTTGATATGCTCCACATTTCAGCTCTTGCCAGTTACCATGGGCAAGTCGACGCAGTTCGAAACACACGGAGGAAATAGGCCAGTGGCAAAACAGAAAACACTTCCGTTTGACACAGGCAGTAGCCTTACGCTGATTGGCGATAGTCGCGTCATTCTCCCTACTCTGGACGCCGAATCAGTCCAGTGTTGCGTGACTTCACCGCCGTATTGGGGGTTACGCGATTACGACCACCCCGACCAGATTGGTTGTGAACCCTCGCCAGATCTTTATGTGGAAAATCTGGTCGCGATTTTTCGTGGCGTTCGAAGAGTTCTTTCTCCGGATGGAACGCTATGGCTCAATGTTGGCGACGGATATGCAAGAAATGGCGGGACGGGAAATTGTGGGCCAAATGCCGTCGTGGGAAATACTCGTAAGCTGATCCAAAAGCGTAATTGCAAAGTCCCAACCGTGTGGGGGCTCAAGGATCGTGATCTGATGGGATTGCCGTGGCGTGTTGCCTTTGCACTGCAAGCGGATGGGTGGATTCTTCGATCAAAGATTACCTGGATAAAAAAAACGGCGATGCCGGAAAGCGTAAAGAACAGGCCGACAAGCGCGACGGAAGAAGTATTTCTCTTCGCCAAGTCCCCTTCGTACTTTTATGATCCGAATGGCATACGAGAGGAGTCCGGCGCAAATCTGCGTAATTATTGGATCCTGGGACCGGACCCGAGTTCGTATGGTCACCCTGCGGCATTCCCTCGCGAACTTGCGCGACGGTGCATTGCACTAGGTTCCCGAGTAGGAGACTGTGTCCTCGACCCGTTTGGAGGTTGCGGAACCACTGGGGTTGTCGCAGATTCAATGAATCGCAAGTCCATTCTAATTGAGCTGAATCCGGAATACGCTGCCATGCGGTCTAATGATTCTGTGCAAACCCGCAAACGCAAAGTCAAAACGGCCACCTCTTGAGCAAATCCCAATGACCAATCGAGCCGCATTTGCCGAGGCCAGAACTGCTTACCACTCGTCGCTACTGAAAAACTTGTTGAGCGTTGACGACAGCGGAGTCGCGAGCAACGCGGACAAGCATAGCCGAAGCAGCGTTGATATTGCGTATGGGATTGCACAGCTTTTGAAATCTGAGATTCCTGCCAAGCGACTCGCTGGGCAAACGTCCGGCAGTCGATTCGAAGATGCCTGTGCCGAGTTTGTGAAATCTACGTTTTGCCAACTTGGTCATCTTCGTCCTGGGACATGGGACGTTCATAAAATTGGTAGCCGCGATAACTCTGCAATCGCGATGTATGAACAATACGCTCATTTGATCGCACTGAATGCCGCAGCCAAGAACAATCCCGAACTGGCTGCGGCACTCGGCAGTGACTACACCATCACACCAGATATTGTCGTGGTGAGAGATACCGAACCGGACGCGACGATCAACAAGCCGAATGCTCTTGTGGACACCAGTGTGGCAACGCTCGCAAGCCTTCGAAAGCAGAACGGAGGTCTACCAATTTTGCATGCAAGCATTTCCTGCAAATGGACGATGCGGAGTGATCGGGCGCAAAGTTCTCGCTCAGAAGCACTCAATTTGATTCGCAATCGAAAGGGACGCCTGCCTCATGTGGTTGTGGTAACAGCCGAGCCATCTCCATCTCGACTTGCATCGATTGCCTTAGGCACTGGCGACATCGACTGCGTCTACCATTTCGCTCTGTACGAACTCCAGTCCACAGTTCACTCTCTTGGTCTCCATGATGCGAGTGAGATGCTGGCGATCATGGTAGAGGGGAAACGACTGAAGGATATTTCTGATCTCCCACTCGATTTGGCGACGTAGCCAAGCTCAATTACTGGCGATTCGGACGGCATCCTGAACGGTAATTGTTCCTTCGTAGATCGCTCGCCCGACAATCGCACCGATAAGTTTGGGTTGCCGCTTTGCCTCATGCGTCAAACGCTCAATGTCCTTGAGTGTCGTGACACCGCCATATGCAATCACTGGCAGACCAAGTCCCGCGAGCGTCAACATGTCTTGAATCGTCGCGTCATCGACGCCCTGCATCATGCCATCATTGGCGATGTTGGTATAGATGACTGCGGCAACATCCAGACCGACAAACTGTTTGGCCAGTTCGATCGCGGATGTTTGTGAAACATCCAACCAGCCTGCCGTGGCCACGAAGCCGTTACGGGCATCCAGTCCCAAGGCGATTCGTGAAGGGAACAGCCTGGTCATGTCGCGAAACCAGTCCGGTTGCTTCAGTGCCTGAGTCCCGATGATAGCACGTTCGACACCAACCTCTTCCAGCATCAGTCGCAGCGCAGTTTCGTCGCGGAGGCCGCCGCCGAGTTCGACCGGAATCTTGATCGCCTGCACGATGGTGCGAATCGAGTCAACGTTGATCGGGCGTCCTGCTTTGGCACCGTCGAGATCCACGAGGTGCAAACGACTGGCACCTGCCGATTCCCAACGCCGCGCCGTTTCTGCGGGATCATTTGAGAACACGGTTTCCTGAGCGTAGTCGCCCTGTCGCAGTCGTACACACTGACCACCACGCAAATCGATTGCGGGAAGAATTTCCATAGTTCGTTCCAAGTTCGAAAAGTAACACGAGGCTAAAATGCGGGCGAGTGGCAATCCACACGGGTTGGGTGGCACTGGCGGCAGCCTTGGGCCGCCAGTGTCGGCATGATGCACTGGCAACACGACCTTACTCAGTGCAACGTTCAGAGCAGTTAAACTCGGGGATAATTCCGCACAACTCAAGGGAAGCCGGGCACAATTCGCCATCGCTTGTGCTGTTCACTGGCGGCCCAAGGCTGCCGCCAGTGGCACCCAACTTGAGTAACGATATTCGTAGCTGAATTCGTGAGAATTCAGGAGTTTTCAACCATCTCCGAACTCTTACGAGTTCGGCTACTGGTGTTTCTTCTGCTCAAAATATTGTTACTCGCATTGAGTGGCACCCGATGAGGGTATCGATTCGTCCTTACCCGCAACAGGCGAATCATCCACCGACGAAACAGACACAGCGACAACCTGGTTCCAAGTTGTCGCTGTCCCGTGTGATCAGACTTCCACAAACATTACTTGGCAGGAGCGGTTGCTGCGGCCAGGGTGTCGAGGAAACCCTTCAGTTGCTTGCTGCGGACCGGATGCTGCAGTTTCCTGACAGCCTTGGCTTCGATCTGGCGAACGCGTTCGCGAGTCACCTTGAAGATCCGACCGACTTCTTCCAGGGTGTACGTGTAACCGTCGCCCAGACCATATCGCAGCTTGATGATTTCCCGTTCACGATAGGTCAGCGTCTTCAGGACAACGTCGATCTTGTCCTTGAGCATTTCCTGCGTGGCCGAGTTTACCGGGCTTTCGGTTGAATCATCCTCGATGAAATCACCAAAGTAGCTGTCTTCGCTTTCACCGACTGGGCGATCCAGGCTGATCGGATGTCGCGAGATTTTCAACACGCGACGGGTCTCTTCCAGGCTGACACCTGCGGCTTCGGCGGTTTCTTCGATCGTCGGTTCGCGTCCTTTTTCCTGCAGCAATTTCTTGCTGACTTTGCGGAGCTTGGACATCGTTTCGATCATGTGGACAGGAATACGAATCGTGCGTGCCTGGTCGGCGATAGCACGTGTGATTGCCTGGCGAATCCACCACGTCGCATAGGTCGAGAACTTATAGCCACGTCGGTATTCGTACTTGTCAACCGCTCGCATCAGACCTGTGTTCCCTTCCTGGATCAGATCCAGGAAGCTGAGCCCACGGTTGCGGTACTTCTTGGCGATTGACACGACCAGACGCAGGTTACCGCCCGACAGTTCTCGCATCGCCTGCTCGTAAGCGGCGAATCGTTCGTGAATCGACTCGATTCGCTCTGCGAGACTCTTGGGCGATTCGAGGGTCATCAGTTCCAGGTCGTGCAGTTCCTTCTGAAGATTGGCTCGTTCATCGCGAGCCGACTTCAGGTTCTTCATGCTGTCGATCTGGCGTTGCAGTTCCAGCATGCGGCGCGAGATCTGTTCCATGCGGCGCATCGTTGGCTGCAGACGCTGGGTTCGCAGGCTGAGTTCTTCCAGCAGCGTTACCATCTTGCGACGGCGTTGTTCCAGGCGAAGTTTCGCACCATTGACGTCGGCGTTGGTAAATTCGTGCTCACGGTTCCGGAAGATCTCGAAGTCGGCGACGCTCTTGGCTCGCAGTGTTTCAAGGGTCTTCAGGTTATAGGGCATGCGTCCCAGGATCTGGTTCTTTTCCAGACCTTCGGTGACCGAGACCTTGATGGTTCGATCGAAGGGAAGTTCACCGACATGCACCTTGTTCAGGATGTCGATGGACAGCTTCAGGGCGTAATCGCTTTCCAGCAGATGACGGCGGAATCGCTTGCGGGTGACTTCAATCTTCTTGGCGAGCGAGATTTCCTGCTCGCGAGTGAGCAAGGGGATTTCACCCATCTGCGTCAGGTACATCCGCACCGGATCATCAATCCGGCGTGATTTGTCTTCGCCCGCTTCTTTTGGCTTGGACAGTTTGGTTTTCAGCGGCCGCTTGCGCAGTTCGTCGAGGTTGGGGGGCAGCTTGGAATCGGGAACAATGTCGAGGCCGAGTTCGTCGAGCGACATCAGCAGATTGTCAAGCTTTTCCGGATTGACGGCTTCGTCCGGAAGATAGTCGTTGACCTGGGTAAACGTCAGGAAACCCTGTTGCTTCCCAGTTTCAATCAGCCGGTTCAAATTATCGTCGAGTCGGTACACCTGGAACTCCTCCGAAAAACAATTGAATGATTTGTATCGCGCAACGTGTCAATGTCTGCCAAGTCCACCCCGCTGCCGTCGGTTCCATCGAACGGACAACGTGCGTTCAGCTCATGTCGTCTTTGCCGCTCTCTGACGATGAAACTGTGCTGCCTTGAGGAGCAGTTCACGGGTTTCGTCGGTCAATTTTTGAGTTTCTTGCGGCCGCTCGATGAGTGAAGTCTGTGAAGCCTGGTGCAAATCTCGTGTGCGACGCCACTTTAACTTGTCTAAATTCTGCCGGATCAATCCCTCGGATTGATCAGTTCCCCCTGCTGCGGCGGCGTCCTGCGCCAGTCGTTTCGCGAGATCCCGCTCGCGAGCCTGTTCGTCCAACCAAACGATCAAGCCCTTCATATCCGGGCATTCCCAGTGAGACAGCACTCTGTCAAAACTGGGTGGCCAACCTTCGTCTGCCAGATCAAAGCAGACAGTCAGCAAATCTCGCAAAACCTCATTCTTGAAGTCGTCCGTCCCAATCTCGCACCGGACTAAGTCAATCATATCCGGCGAAGTAAAGAGAAGCTGGAGCAATTCGGACTCCAACTGATCGTCTTTGGATTGAGTTTGCTGGAGTGAAAGGATCGAGCGCCTTCGCACGTTGCGCGCTGCTTCTCCGGTTGATTCGATTGCGGGAACTTTCCGTTCTGAAGGGCGACTTGCTGGATTCTTCTTCTGACTGCGCATCTCGGACAACCGCTTTCGCACGTCCTCTTCGGGCAATCGGAGTCTTAGGGGTAACCAGCTAATCAACAGCTTTTCCTTATCCGTCCCCATGATCCCAGGAGACATAACCAGCAATTCCAGCATTCCGTCCAGCACCCGCTGCCGGGCATCCACCGTATCAACACCATACCGACTGATCAGCAACCGCAATTCATACTCGCCAACATCTGGAGCCGTCTCGACCAGCCGCTCCATAGCGGCAGCTCCGTGCTCCATCAAAAACTCGTCCGGGTCCAAGCCCCCCGGCAAAGTCAGCACACGCAAGTCGACATCCTGAGCGAGAAACTTAAAGATCGCCCGCTCTGTCGCATCTTTCCCGGCCTTATCGCCGTCATAGACCAAAACAACCGTGCGAGCCAACCGCTTCAACAGTGTCACGTGTGACTCAGTCAATGCTGTTCCCAATGTTGCCACGACATTCAACAGACCAGCCTGCTGGGCCTTGATGCAATCCGTGTACCCCTCCATCACCAGGACCGTGTGAGTCTTCTTGATTGCCTCACGAGCCCATGTCAATCCGAATACCAGTCGACTCTTATGGAATACAGGACTTTCGTCGCTGTTCAAATACTTTGGTGCATCTTTCCACGGATTGTCAGGAAGAATTCGTCCCCCAAATGCCACCGTGTGCCCACGTTCGTCGTGAATTGGAAACAAAACCCGATCAACGAATTTGTCTTTGTAACCGTTACCGTTGGTACGCTCGGTGATTAACCTCGCTCGAAACAGCAACTCCGTATCAAATTTGCCGCGAGCCCGATTCATCAACCATTCGCGATCGTCCGGCGAATACCCAAACTTACATCGAGAAATTGTCGATTGCACAAATCCGCGAGATTTCAGGTACTGCCGAGCCCGCTCTGCCAGAGACGAGGTCAGCAGACAGTTATGAAATTCTTCCTGAGCCCACGCTAGAACATCGTAAAGCTTTGGTTTTTCGGGTGATTCCGCCGGACTTCGTCGCTGATTCCGCGGAACTTCCAGATGAGCCCGCTTGGCCAGAAACGCCAATGCTTCCGGAAACACCATCGCATCATGCTTCATAACGAACGAGTAGCAGTCGCCACCTTCACTGCAAACCCAACATTTGTACGTTTGGCGTTCAGGATTGACGGTGAATGACGGATTGTGGTCTTCGTGAAACGGACACAGCCCCTTGAAAACTCGGCCCCCTTGCTGAGGCTGCAGCGAGATCGTCTCGCCAATCAATTGGACAATATCCGTGCGAGACCGGACTAACTCCTTGAATTCTTCAGGTGTCATTCCGTCCACAAGCAAGCCCCTGCACACCAACACGTAACGCCAATGGGTGCGCGGACCGCCACCCCGGAAACTACTGACGTGGTATTAACCACAGCCAAGACCGCATGTCAGTCACGGGAGCAAAACCAATCCCGGAACCAGGCGATCGACAGAAACACGTATGGGACAGCGCACAATCCGTGCGGCACTGTAACAAATCGAGAAACGGCGGTAGGGAAATCCCTAATCCACTCTCATTTTCAGGCCTTGGCAAATCCTCTGCCAAGGGGTTGACTTTTTACGTCTCGTGTACCGGTTCAACTGGTACTTTTGCCACAACCGGACCGATTCTAGCGAGCCGATTGAGATGGTCAAGCGGTTGCCAGATTTGTCGTGCCACAATTCCAAAGTTGATTTCGAGGCTGATCTACTGAACCTTTTTGAAGTCCTTCAATTCCGCATTTGCCGAATCTGCCGATCTGCGTTTGTTGATGAAAGTGACTGGACGTTTGGCGGCCCAAACAGCAGAATTCAACGGACTGGACAGTTGGTTTATGTGTTTTTCTCTGTTTCCAGATCTCGATTTCAGCAAGGCCCCGCGTGAATCAACCTCGTTTCTCCCGCCGACGGTTTCTTACCAATGCTGTCACTGTGATTGCGTTTGCCAATCCTCGAAGCCCCGTATTCGCGGCTGGAACTGCCGAGCGTTACGCCGGATTGAAGTCGACGGACTTTTTTGACGGCCCAATGACCGTAGTAACGAACGTCGTCGACCGGAAAGTCTTTACCGAGGGGCCAGCCGTCGCGCCCGATGGCCGGATTTTCTTCACCAATACCGAAGTTGCAAAAATCCTGGTTTGGGATCCCATCCGGAAAGAATTATCTCAGTTTCGCGAGAACAGTGGCGAAGCCAATGGACTACTGTTCGACAAAAGCGGGCGACTGCTCGCGTGCGAAGGAAAAGCAGGGCGAGTCACTCGGACGGATCTGAAAACGAGCGAAACCAAGATTCTCGTCGATCAGTTTGACGGACACTCGCTGGGTGCCCCCAATGATTTGACGATCGACCTTCAAGGGCGGATCTACTTTACCGCGCGGTTCCCTTCCACGGCCCCCAAGGATCACAACGTCAACGCTGTTTACCGCATCGATACCGACGGTGCCGTTGCCTGCGTCCTGAAAGAACCCGAGATTCATATGCCCAATGGCATTGAAGTTTCTCCCGATGGAAAGACTCTTTACTTAATCGAATCCGATGGCCGCGAGAACCGTAACCGATGCGTCCTGGCCTATGACTTGAAGAGCGATGGTAGCGTCACGAACGCACGACGATTGTTCGACTTTTATCCCGGGCGAGGAGGTGATGGATTGTGCGTCGATATCGAAGGGAATCTGTATATCGCAGCCGGATTGCATGCGACTCGCGGAACTCATGAAACGCTGGATACTCGACCTGGTATTCACGTCGTTTCACCGTCGGGAACGCTGCTGGCCTTCGCCGAAACACCCGCGGACACCGTCACCAACTGCACATTTGGCGGAAAAGATCGCCGCACGCTCTATGTCACATGTGGCAAACAACTGCTGAGCATTCGTACGAAGCGGCCGAGTCCTGCCTGAATGGCATCGCAAGAAACGCGAAAAGATTACGAAACGACTCACCAGTGTCCGAGAACCACTCAGTTTCGTACAAGATCGTGAAAGCACCACTTCCAACTTGGAACCCTTGACGATGTGCGGACCCACTCCAACGCTGTGAACGACGACCGATTGCACTGACC
>CAIWEX010000609.1 GCA_903911795.1 uncultured Schlesneria sp. | reverse complement strand
CTTCATTTCCGCCGTAACATAATCGATGGGCCGATTAAATCAACAGGCCGTAGCGCGTCCGGTTCCCGTCGAAATACCGAACCGGACGCTAGCGCGTTCCGGCTGATAGGTGCAGTGCCTTCACTGTCCGTTGTCATTCAGTACGGATGACTCAATGCAACCAGGGCTTCCCTTCCGCCCAGCCCCGGCCACTCGCGCGCAGCAAATGGGCGACCAGAATAGATCGTTGGTCAGCCTTCCCTGTTCTCAGGTTGTTGATTGGACGGCTGTTCCCATGACTTCGAGCAACTGTGCATCCGAGAATGGCTTGGGAAGAAATGCGAAGGCTCCGTGCTGCATCGTTTCAGATTCTCGCTGGGCTGTTCGCAGTCCACTGCACGCGATGACTCGAACGTGCGGGGCAATTCGACGAAGCTCGTCGAGCGTACGCAATCCATCCAGGCCCGGCATCATAACATCTAGCAGGACGGCACTGATTTCAGGATGATGGCGTGAGAATAACGCGATGGCGGCCGCCCCTTCGTTGGCCGTCAAGACTCGATATCCAGCCCGCTCCAGAGCCGCTGAGGCAACTTGGAGGATCGCGGCTTCGTCATCGACGACGAGTATCGACTGACCGTGCCCTGGAGTTTCACTGGTTTGCTTTGTCGCAGGAGCAACCGCGTCAGACTGATCCGACGCGGGTAAATAAATAGAGAAATTCGAACCACGTCCGACTTCGCTGTAGACATTGATAAACCCACCGTGGCTTTTGACGATCCCCTGGACTGTGGCGAGTCCCAGGCCGGTCCCTTTTCCCAGTTCTTTCGTGGTGAAGAATGGATCGAAGATACGATCCAGAACCTCAGGACTCATTCCCGTTCCCGTGTCAGTCACCTTCAGCAGAATATAGCAACCGTGACGAGCTTCGGGGTGTAGATGCTTGGAGATTTCGTCCAGCCAAACCGTTGTGGCGTCAATGCCAAGAACTCCGCCGTCAGGCATGGCATCGCGGGCATTGATCGCAAGATTCATCAGGATCTGTGCTAACTCGGTCGAGTCTCCCATCACCGCAGGACATGCGGGATCCACATGCGTCTCAATTCGTATGGACTTCGGAAATGTGTGGTCCAGCAGACCTCGTGTTTCTGCAACTAATGGCTCGATTTGAATAGGGGTACGGTCGCCGCGAATTCCGCCGGCAAACGCCAGCAGTTTTTTCACCAGTTCTGCCCCTCGATGAGCACTGGCGACCATGATGTTCAAAAGTCCCTTAGTATCAGCTGGAGCGCGGCCCGAAGCGAGCAGTTCTGATCCCATGACGATCGGCGTCAGCACATTATTCAGGTCGTGTGCAATTCCTCCCGCCAATGTTCCGATACTTTCCAGCCGCTGACTGCGGTTTGAGGCCCGCTCGCGCTTCTTTCGTTCAGTAATGTCGATATCGATGCACAGATATCCGATCGTTGTTCCATCCGAGCCCCGTAGCACAGTTCGTCGATGTTCGACAACAATCTGCTGACCCTCGCGGTTGACTTTGACGAGTTCACCAGCCCAGGAGAGTCGCGTGTTTGTCTCGTGCAGCATTTTTTCAATCAATGCTGGATCGCCGCGATAAAGCAGCGCAGGTGCCATTTGCCCGATCGCCTCCGCAGCCGTCCAGCCGAACATGCGCGTGGCGGCACGATTCCAGTAAGAGATTCGTCCCTGCAGGTCGACCACGCTGACGGCGTCCGAGATCTGGTCAAGAATCTGCAGTTGCTGTTCAATCTGGTGTCGCGACCTGGTTGCTTCTGTCACGTCCCGCAGAATGACTGTATAGACTTTCTCGCCGTGAATTGTCGTTTGCGAAATGGAAGCCTCGATGGGAAACGACTCCCCCGAAGACCTCAGCCCCAGGACCGTCCGCTGGGTTCCCATTCGCCGATTGCTGACACCTCCACTACCGAACTGCTCCACGTCACTTCGATGTCGATGTCGGAACTGTTCGGGGATCAGAATGTCTATCGGACGCCCGATGACCTGATCGGCACGCCAGCCAAAGATCTCTTCAGCAGCACCATTGAACAGAATGATGTTCTGTTGACTGTCCAGCGATACGATTCCATCCATCGCAGTTTCGAGAATGTTACGAAACTGAAGGTCGTCGACTGGCTGCGGTTTCATGGGATCTGGCATGGATGAATCGCAATATAGGGCAAAAACAACTCATCGGAATTGAGCCTGTCAGGCAAGTGAGACGCCGTGACGAGCTTCCAATTCGAGTTCACGCATCTTGATCGGGAAGAGTGGCAGGGCGATGTCTGGGCCCATCAATTCTGGATGCCACATTTTTTCCCATTCCAATGAGTGCCAACCGGAGTATCCGTCCGCCAACAACAGTTGCAGGCATTGCAGTGCCGGGAATTCGCCACCTCGAAACAGCACGTAATCCGCATGCTGGTGTCCCGCCATCAGTTGGCTGGCTGCTTGAGCTGCCGCAGTCGCCTCTGCCGTTGTGACGCGATCAGGAATTGTGACTGAATCTTTCCAGTGCGTGTGCCGAGTCCAGGGACGCAGTCGATTCCAGGTGTCGGCAAGCGATTCCCCGTGAAATCTCCACGGGTGGTGCGTGTCCCAGACGAGGCCGACCGAACGATGATTGGCCAATTGCATGACCTCAACACAAGGAGGCGATGCCGAAAAATCGCCGTGTGTTTCCAGGAGAATCTGAACTCCGGCAGCCTCAGCGGTTCCAGCGAGTTCGACCAGTCCATCCGCAACCTGATGGATCATGCCAGATCTCGCAGGATCACCCTCAGCTGGAAGGACATCCCCGAAGACACGGATAAATTCCCCTCCCAGCGCCACACACATCTCAACGTACCGACGTCCGATCTCAATCTGTTCGGCACGTTCTATTGCGCTGGCGGAATCAAAGCGGACGGACGCGGCCAGGCCTGCCACACGAAAGCCTGTTTGTGCCAGGTCTTGCTGGCGCTGGGGCCAAAGGTGGGGTCGCAAGTCAGCGATTTTCAGCAGATCGGTTTCGCGTCCCAGCAATCGGATTTCGACGCCGTCAAATCCGTATTGTGGACCGAAGTTGACGACGTCATGCCACGTCCAATCGGGACAGGCGAGTGTTGAAAAACTGATTTTGAGCATCGCCAGTGTCCTGCAGACTGATTAACCCAGCGGGTGATTAAACCGTCCGGAACTACGCGGAGGAGTGATCTTTCGCTGTGTCTTGAAGAACCCCAGGTACTTGACGTCTTCGTCCGCGAACAGTTCGTCGCCCCCCAGTCGGTACGCTTCTTCCAGTGCGTCGGCGGCTTCATCCAGACGTCCCAGTTCGAGAAGGCATTGTCCCAACCGTAGAAGCAAAAAAGGATTCTGCTCACCATCCGGGAAGTTCAACGCGTCCAGCAGGATTTCCGATCCTTCGGAAAACTCGTTCAGACGAAAATGGGCATCGCCGACGGAAATCAAGATCCACGTCGCCGCCGACCACTGGTCACGTGGCTCCGGCAGTAGATCCCACGCCTCGCTGTATTTCTCAATGGCATCGTCGTACTGATCCATCCCGGCAAACTGATCGCCCTTGCGACACAGTCCGTCAATCAATTGGCTCAGTTCCTTGGGAAGTTTGTCCATGCGGCTATCAATTTCGCGTCGTGAAAGGTCAACAATGAAGGGAATGGATTCCCCACCAGTTGCTGAAGATAGCCAGCAACGTCACCCGTCACAAGACGGTGGAAGCGGATGCCTGCACTCTGGACACATTTCGGCTGCGGATGCAAAGGTCAAACTCACGGACTCGTCGACGGAATTGGCGAGATCCGCGAGTCAATGTTCAGCTCGCAGTTCGTTCACGCACCGCTGCCGCCAGTCGTTTGATTCCCTCATCAATCCCCGCAGCGTCCTGAACACCAAAGCTCAGCCGCATCTGGTTTGTCCGGCGACAGGGTGAATCGGTCGGATAGCAGAGTTCCCCTGGGACATACATCACGCGGTGACTCTTCGCGGCCAGTTGGAACATTTCGCTTTCGAAGCCACAGCCGATCTCCTTGGGCAGTGAAAGCCAGACGTAAAGGCCACCTTCGGGACGCAGCCATGAAACGCCCGACGTCCCCTGAAACTCGCGCTCCAGAGCCTGCAACATGACATCTCGCTTCTTGCGATAGGCCGCGCAGACTTGTTCGACGTGGGGAACGTAGCGATTTGACGACAGGACCCCGGCCAATAAATGCTGATTCAGATTGGCGGAACCGAAATCGGTATTCCCCTTCAGATCGCAGACAGGCCCGACGAGTTCCCTGGGCAAGACTCCGTAGCCGACGCGGACTCCCGGTGAAAAGCTCTTGGAAAAGGTCTGAGCCAGGATCACGGTCTCGCGACCTTCATCGAAACCCCACAAGCTGGGGCGATCTTCACCGTCATACCGCAGTTCTCGATAGGCGGCGTCTTCCAGAACAAACAGGCGATGATGCTTCGACCAGCGGTGGGCGATCGCAACAATCTCGCGCCGTCTTGATGTCTCCAGGCTGACGCCGCTCGGATTCTCGTAATAGCTGACCAGGTAAATCAGCTTTACACGATGCAGTTCCCCGACACTTTCCAGTCGAGCCAGTTCTGCTTCCAAAGCTTCAGGCTTTATCCCTTGCTCGTCCGTTTCAATGGCGATGGTCCGGGCACCGACGCCATTCAAAACTCCCAGGAAAACAAAGTACGTTGGCGCCGCCACCAGGCAGATATCACCAGGATCAAACAGGGCATCACCGACAAGTGCCAGCAGTTGTTGCGAGCCTGTCGTTAACACGAACTGACGGGAATCAACCCCCAATTGATCGACAGGACAGTGCTCTTGCCGTGCCAGATGAATCCGCAATTGCTCGCGTAGTAACTCGGAACCGGAAGTGGTCCCGTATTGCAGGGCAAGGCGTCCTTTTGCGGCGTCCGAAAAAATACCATCAAACGTTCGCAGGCACTCGTCGACCGGCAGACTCGACTCATCGACCAAGCCTGCCGCCAGTGAAATCACATCACGATTCTCGACCGCCTGCTGCATCAGAAAGCTGATGGCCTGATCCTTCGCCCATTTTGTGCGCTGACTGAACTGTGGACGGGGCGTCTGTGAAGACTCTGACATATCTGATTCCGTGATTCTTTCAGCCGACAGTACGTCGGCTGTGAGACGTTACTTCAATCGAAAGACTTGTCGCGCGGCACGAACGGCCTCTGCCAGGGCGTCGACTTCTTCCATCGTGTTATAGAAGGCCAGGCTGGCTCGGGCGGTCGCGGTCAAGTTCAGCAATTCGTGCAGCGGCATCGTGCAATGGTGCCCGGCTCGGATGGCGACACCGCGTCGATCCAGCAGGTCCGACAGGTCGTGCGGATGGACGCCATCGACCGTGAAACTCAGAATCGCCCCCTTGTGTTCCACGGACGGACCATGAATCTTGACGCCGGGAACTTGAGCGAGTTGTTCGTGAGCACGAACGGACAACAGGTGTTCGTAGTGACTAATCTGCGACAGTCCGATGTGCTGGACGTAGTCGATCGCCGCTCCCAGTCCCACCGCTTCGATGAATGGACAGGTCCCCGCTTCGAACTTGGCCGGTGGATCGGCCCAGGTTGATGAGTCGAGAAAGACCTCGCGGATCATGTGCCCTCCGGCCAGGAACGGGTCCATTGCCTCCAGCAACTGACGACGAGCGTAGAGCACTCCGATTCCCGTCGGCCCGTAGAGTTTGTGGCCAGAAAAAGCCAGAAAATCGATTTGCGGCGACCGGACATTGGTTGTCAGATGCGGGACAGATTGAGCCGCATCAACACAGATCAGGGCACCGACGGCGTGGGCCCGTTCGGCCAGTTCGGCGACGGGATTGATGGTTCCCAGGACATTCGACATGGCGGTGACTGCCAGCAGTTTCGTGCGCGGCGTCAGCAACTGGTCGAGTGTCGTGAGGTCTAGCCGTCCGTCATCTGTCAGTGGGATATACTTCAGCGAAGCACCGGTCGCCGCAGCGGCAAGTTGCCAGGGAACCAGGTTAGCGTGATGCTCCATCGAGTTCAGCAGAATCTCATCGCCCGGCTTCAAAAACTTGCGAGCCCAGCCATGTGCGACCATGTTCAGCGACATGGTCGTTCCCGATGTGAAGACGATTTCGTCCGAAGATCCGGCTCCGATAAAGTGCTGCACTTTTTCGCGAGCCAGTTCCAACTCGGTCGTCATCCGGTCACCCAACTGGTGAATTCCGCGATGGACATTGGAATTATACTGTTCAAAGCATTCCACCACTTTGGCGACGACGGATCGTGGCTTATGAGCGGTTGCGGCGGTATCCAGGTAGACCAGTGGGACATCGCCCAACAATCGCTGGTGCAGGATGGGGAAGTCGCGTCGAACGGATTCAACGTCGAAGTCGGACGAGATTGTTGTCATGGTACGAAACTATCACGGGTGCCGGATCGAAACGACCCGGTCGTCGAATTCCACCTGTCAGCAGAATTTCCAACGTTCCAGGCACAAATCTCATTTAACGATGAAGGGACATCAGCCGGAACTGGCCGGTTCGCGCTGTTCATCCAGTGTATACAGCATCGTCTTCAAAACCTTGAAGCCAAGCAGTCCGCATTTCTGGCGACTGGCCGTCAGACGAACTTTCAGCAGATCCAGCATGTTCTGAGCCTGAAAGTCTCTCAGTTCCTGCAGCGTTTTTCCTTCGATCGCCTCACACAGAATCGACGCAGAGGCCTGGCTGATGGCACATCCCTTGCCATCAAAAAAGGCTTCCTTGACCACGTCATGTTCATCAACGAGCAATTCGACAGTAATCTGGTCACCGCAAATCGGATTTCGATCCGAGTGCGAGCAGGTTGGCTGTGGCAAATGCCCCTTGTGATACGGGGATTCAAAGTGATCCAGGATATGGTCGTCGTAAAGATCGTCCTGCGTTCCGCTCACGATCAGTTCTCGCACTTTCGTTCGTTCAGAGGATCTGAGTTTTAAGACGTTGCAACAATTCAACGGCGGTGCCGATATCACGTTTCTGACGATCCCGGTCGTGAGCAATTTCACGTTCGATCGTCAGCGGTCCGCGATATCCGACTTCTTTCAACGTCTTCAGGTAAGTTTCCATACCGACATCCCCGTCACCCAAGGCGACTTCGCAGCCCCATTCCTTGCCACGCAGTTCGGGGGAGGCCCATTTGGCATCCTTGCAGTGAATGCTGCGGACCAGATGGCCGACTTTCTTCAATGCTTCGATCGGGTTGCCGGTACCGTACAGGATCATATTCGCGGGGTCAAAATTGATGAACAAATTTGACCGCTGAACGTCATGGATGAATTCCAGCAGGTGGTCGGCAGATTCCTGGCCGGTTTCCAAGTGCAGGTTCTGGCCGTTTGCAGCGACGTGATCGAGCAGATTACGCGTCACTTCGATCAGGCTCTTGTAGCTGGCGCTGTTTCGATCTGCGGGAACGAACCCAACGTGCAATCCGACAACGTTACAGCCCAGAATCTTCGCAAAGTCAGAAATCTCTTTCATTTCCTGCACGCGAGATGCTCGCGTTTCTTCAGGAACCAGCCCAACCGTGCGGGCTGTCGTGGGGATATCAGCGTAGCTTTCGCCATCGAATCCGCCGAACACGCAAGTGACGGTAATTCCGGCAGCACGTGTCCTGGCCAGAAACGCATCCGCCGCAGCCTGGGTTCGCGTCTCACGGTGCGGAGCGTGCACGTGCACCGTGGGAATCCCGAGTTCCTGAGCAACATCCAGGTGAACGCCCAATCCAGCGTCGACCGACGTAAAGACTCCGATCTGCCACGGTTGCATAATAAAACGGATCTCCTGAAGGGTATTCCGAGTGAGGGGGCGTCGACGACGCAGCAGCCTCCAACGCGGAGCACGGCTTTTGCGTAGTCTGTCCACACCGGGTCACAATGGCTCTCGAAGCGCGAGCTTAGGATTCGGGGTGGAAATTGTTCGGTACTTCACAGATCATACGTTTCTCGCTGGCGGTGTACCAGCGTTAAACCAATCGCAAATGGGAGTTGCTGCCATCATGGTGGGTCGTCACGGCGCTTTGATGTCGTTCTTGTTGTTCTGCGGACTGTTGTCCGGATGTGGATCCGCACCAGAAAAAGCCGAGAAGCCAAAATATGTCCCGCCCAAACCCGGGCAGGCAGACAAGGACGCTCCCACAGAATTCTCGGTGACGAAATCGGGCTTGAAATACAAGATCCTCCGCAAATCGGATGGTCGCAAAGCCACTGACGCGGACATGGTCAAAATTAATTTCCGCGAATGGCTGGACGATGAGACCATTGTCCGGACCACGTACGGAACCGGCGGAACCCCTGCTCAATTTGAAATGAAATACAACAATCACGGCTCGGGTTGGGCCGAGGGACTGCAGTTGATTGGCGAAGGGGGAATGATCGAACTGGAGATTCCGCCGGAACTGGCCTACGGAAAACAGGGCTTCGTCGGCATTCCTGCCAACTCGACAATTCACGCGTTGATTGAAGTCCTTTCTGTCACTGATGCACCACCGCCACCAGCATTGATGGCTCCAACCGCCAAAGCCGCAGAATCGGAGCCCGCAAAAGTCGACGCGGATGCTCCAACGGAATTTACAACGACCCCATCAGGTTTGAAGTACCGTATCCGCCGGAAGTCCGACGGCCAGAAGCCAACGGCAAGCAACGGGGTCAAGGTCCATTACCGAGGCTGGCTCGACAACGGTAAAGAATTCGATTCCTCATACGGCCGCGGCGAACCCGCGAAGTTCCAGCTCAACGAAGTCATCAAAGGCTGGACAGAAGGGCTGCAACTGGTCGGAGTGGGGGGAATGATTGAACTCGAGATCCCAGCAGACCTGGCCTACGGATCGCAGAACAAGCCAGGAATCCCCCCCAATTCGACCCTGCATTTTGTGGTTGAGTTGCTGGATATGCGGTAATTGGCGACTCGCCAAAAGACTTCCGCAGGTCAGATTTTGACCTGCGGGTTGATTGGTGCTGAACTCTTGACAGAACTGAAGTCCGCCATGAGTGATTAAGAACATCCCGTCGAATCGCTCGTCAAAACGACTCTCTCGAAGACAAGTGAGCTGCTGCTGGCAATGAATGCCGTGTGTTCCTGCGTTCAACAGGGCAACGACATATTCGGCCCCCAATCAGCAAGTGCAGTCTGTTGGCTACTAAGTCACTTGTCTGCAAGTTTGTGCCACCAGTTATTGCACCTTGATCAGACCAGCAATTCTTTAATCGCACTGTATGCGGGATCTGCGATTGGGATTGGGCGGCCGTCGATGTCGAATGACTTTGTCGAATCGACACCTACCGCTTGCAGGTAGGTGTGGAACAGGTGTCCATGATCGACTTCCCGGTCGATCACTGCCGTACCGTTCTCGTTCGTCTTACCGATGACGGCACCGGGATGGACCCGTGCCCCGCCCATCAGGACAGACCAGGCAGTTCCCCAGTGATCTCGGCCGAACAGATGGTTGATGTTGGGAGTGCGTCCAAATTCGGACAGAACAACGATGAGCGTGCTTTCGAGCAGGCCGCGATCGGCCAGGTCGCCGACAATCGTTGCGAAGGGGTGATCAAACTCTCCCAGTTGTTCCAGGTGAAAATTGAAGTTTTCATTGTGCGAGTCGTAGTTGGAATGGCTCACCTGAACATAGGTGATCCCCTTTTCCAGCAGACGTCGAGCGAGCAGGCAGTGGCGGCCCAGATCATGCTTTCCGTAGCGTGCT
>CAIWEX010000608.1 GCA_903911795.1 uncultured Schlesneria sp. | reverse complement strand
TTTTTGAAAGGCGTTGCGCATGCCACGGCATTCGGCGCCTGACACATGTCCGCTTTGAACAGAAGGGAACGAAGGAAGCGAAGGGGAAAAAGGAAGGAAGTGGCAATTACTGGCCAAGTCCCAACTGCTCTCCCGATTTGCTTTTTTGAATCGCAGGCAGCGATTGGAACAAAGGGGCGAACGGAAATTACGATTGCAGGCGAGATTGTCACCTTGCCCTCTGTCACTGAACCCGATGCCGCTCAGTCTGTAATCCTCAATCGCCTAGGCCTGAACCTGCCACGCTTTACCCCGAAATCGCACCTAAGTCCTTATTTGATCGTCCCAACTGCGTAACTTGGGTTAACTTCGCGTCATCACACAGTGTGTTCAGGAAATTACCCAAAGGCCGAACAGAAACGCGAGAACTCCAACGCCAGAAATGAGCGATGAAAGTGGCCACGCATTTCTGTAATCACGTATCAGCCGATGAACGGAAATCGTGATACCGCTCAGAACGATGGGTGCAATCACGTACCGGTCCGAAGCGCCTCCAAAACCCGTGCCTCTGGGAACAGTAATCGAATGGAAAATCCATACGGGGGCCGCACATAACAGCATCACAATTCCAAATGAGTCGATTTGTGATTTCGCCATACGGGCGTCCCCGCTGAGATTCGATTCGGCCTTACTCATTTCATTTCGCCAGCAGTTTGGCCAACAGAAACTCATTCGCCGTCGCGTACTTGTCGGACTTGGACGTGCCGGGAATCAGCAGGTGGCATTCGTGGCCGACGCTTTCCGACTTCTCTTTCAGCTTGACTCCGTAAACAGGATGATGAATCCCGTGGCCAGCGTCCTTGGAGGGGAGCGTCATGTCGCCTCCATAGGTCATCAGCAGTGGCGGGTCCTTGGCGTCGACGTGATTGTAGGGTGAGAACTCGATGTACAACGGTTTGTGCTTTTCGTAGTTCGCCAGAGCGTCTTCCATGTTCCGCTCGCCGACCGCCATGTTGATCATGCGGTGCTTCAAGACATTGGGACCCAGCCAACCTTCAATCACTTTCGGATCAATGGAAGTCTGTCCTGCCGAGACCGCTGCGGCACAAACGCGTGATGATTCCCGCAAAACAAGATCATTCGCCTTCGGGTCGGCCAGGTCATCGTGCAACAGCAGCCACATGGAGGTACATGCACCGGCACTCCCTCCGGTCAGGGCAATGTGCTGAGTGTCGATGTTCCATTCCTTGGCCTTGGTCCGCAGGAATTGAATTGCGCGTGCGGCGTCGTGTACGGGGGCCGGGAGCGGTGAATCAGGGGTCAGCCGGTAATTCACGGCGGCGCACGAGATACCCTTTTGCAGGAACGGTTCGTAGGCTGCCGTGTTCTGCTTCTTGTCGCCAGCCGTCCAGCCACCTCCGTGGATATAGACCAGCAACGGGCGGGACCCCTCCCCTTCTGCTTTCCAGAAGTCGAGGACATTCCTTGCGTGGGGGCCATATGACACGTCGGCATGTGTCGGTGTCAGTTGCGGCTTTGGATCGGCCGCCAGCACTGTAGTTGCCAACGTCAAGAATGAAAACCATGCGATGAGCTTCATGTGATCTCCTTGTCCGATTCAACAGAATTGGCCCACGCGTTCAACGGTGCGTGGGAAGCGATCAACGATACTCAGTTTTCGCACGTTTTGCGGCGACGCGGCTAAGAATTTTACGGTGGGACCATCGGCCAATGGGCGCTATCACACGGTTCGAACCGGGCGTTCGCGCGTTCCGTCTGATGGTTGGATCCCAATTACATGTTGTGACGAGATTGGGGCGTTATGCCAGATCGCGATCTTCAAACAGGATGAACGCCAGCAGGACCGTTGCAGTGCAGTAGCACCCACAATAGATCGCCGCGTAGCCGAGATAGATCGGGGGAACCAGGTC
>CAIWEX010000607.1 GCA_903911795.1 uncultured Schlesneria sp. | reverse complement strand
TTCGTTTCGGGCGTCCGTGTGTGGCAGAAATCGTCCAGCAATCGTCTGGAACAAGGTCTTGTTGGCCATGGTATTGTTTCCTGTTTCGTTGAGCCACTTGTGCGAATCTTGAATGACTCTGCAGTAATGCACGCCCTGTGCCCGACGCCTATTTTTCAAAAAAGAATTTGCAAAAGGCCTGAAACACAGGGGTTTAGTGGTGACACGCCGAAAATGGCAATGTGACGACCCTGATCAATGGCGATACCATAGGATCGTTGTTTATACTTTGGGATAAGCTATGGATTGGCGTCGTGCTACGTCGATCAGGAACAATTTCCGGCTGATACTTTCGTTTGAGGTCTTCTTTGAAAAAGTCCCGTCCCATCGTCGTGATTGGCATCCTGGGAACGCTTCTCGATCGCGCCCGGGCAGGTTCGGATCGCTGGCAGGGGTGGCGACCCACTGTCGGGATCTGTCAGCACGAAGATCTGCTGGTTTCACGGTTCGAACTGTTTCATGAAAAGAAAGAGGCGGCGCTGGCTCGCACGGTCATGGCAGACATCGCGACAGTCTCGCCAGAAACGACTGTTAATCTGCACGAACTTTCGTTAAACGACCCATGGGACTTCGAAGAGGTGTTCGGGCAGCTCCATGACTTTGCCCGTCGGTATCAATTTGCGACCGACACCGAAGACTATCTGATTCACATCACGACGGGGACGCATGTCGAGCAGATCTGCCTGTTCCTGCTGGCAGAATCGCGCCACTTGCCCGGACGGTTGCTGCAGACATCTCCACCCCCACGGAATCAGCCGGGTGAGGGCGCCTACCGAATCATCGATCTCGATCTCTCACGTTATGATGCCCTGGCATCACGGTTCTCGGTTGAGAGAGAGGAAGGTCACGCATTTCTGAAGTCGGGAATCGCGACCCGGAATGCGGCGTTCAATTCGCTGATTGAGCGGATCGAACGAGTCGCCATCGCCAGTACATCGCCATTATTGCTCACCGGGCCGACGGGCGCTGGCAAGTCGCATCTGGCGCGGCGGATTTATGCGTTGAAACGCCGTCGCGAACAATTGCAGGGGGACTTTGTCGAAGTGAATTGTGCCACACTGCGCGGCGACCAGGCGATGTCGGCATTGTTTGGACACATCAAGGGAGCCTTTACGGGAGCAACATCCGCTCGCCCGGGCCTGTTGAAAGCAGCCGATGGTGGCTTACTGTTTCTGGACGAGATCGGGGAACTCGGTACTGACGAGCAGGCGATGCTGCTGCGAGCCGTCGAAGATCAACGATTCCTGCCCGTAGGAGCCGACCACGAAGTGGCAAGTCATTTCCAGTTGATTGCGGGAACCAATCGGGACCTGCAGGTCGAAGTGGGTCAAGGAAAATTTCGCGAAGACTTGCTCGCCCGGATCAATCTGTGGACGTTCCGTCTGCCGGGCCTGGCCGAACGGACCGAGGACATCGCGCCAAACCTCGACTATGAATTGGAACGCCATTCGACCTCGACCGGTCACAAGGTGACAATGAACAAGGAGGCACGAATCCGCTTCCTTGAGTTCGCAAAATCTGTTGACGCGGTCTGGTCTGCAAACTTTCGCGATCTGGGCGCGGCTGTCACTCGAATGGCCACTCTCGCCAGCAACGGTCGAATCGCACTCGGTGACGTCGATGAGGAAATCGGCCGACTGACGGCTTCGTGGAACAGAACGAATTCAACGGAACCCGATGTTCTGCGTGAAATCATGACAGAAGAACAGCTGGCAGAACTGGATTTGTTCGATCGTTGTCAGCTTGCGGTAGTGGTCCGAGTCTGCCGCGAGTCCGAGTCGTTGTCCGCTGCCGGCCGAACATTGTTTGCAGCATCTCGGGCCAAAAAGAGTCAACCGAACGATGCCGATCGATTACGCAAGTACCTGAGTCGATTCGGACTCTCATGGGATCAGACGCAGCGATGAGTTTTTCATCGAGACATTCCTAGTGCTGTGACCGGGTGGCCGGCGTGTTTCAAACGATGAATGCAATGCATGCATTAGCCGGAACGCGCTAGTACTGCAGATTACAAATTCATTCGCACCAAGAGAAATTTCTTCGCAGTCTTCGCGAATCACCGAATCTACCAAAACTGGGGATGTCAAAAATGCTCTTCCAAGGTCTGATGTG
>CAIWEX010000606.1 GCA_903911795.1 uncultured Schlesneria sp. | reverse complement strand
CCCGGCTACTTTCTTTGATCGCTTCGCGATCACAAATCTCCTCGCTACAGTCCCGGCCATCCTGCCTCAACCGACTTCGGAAAAGTGACAATCACGGGACGTCGAATTCGAGGCTGAGGTGGTGACACAGCAAACGCGACTGGAGGCATTCCAGACGCCGAAGGCGTCACAGATCGTAGCCGGGGCGTCAGAGCGAAGCGGCGACCCCCGGATCGAATAACACGATAAAACCATCCTGAAGGGATGCCAGGACTCGTCAAGTACTCCGAACAGTAAAGGACATAAGCGTCGCCGTTGCCGATCCACTCATTAAAAAAAATGAGCGGAATCTGAATGTCGTCGCAGCCAGATTACTGAAGCCCATTATTCGTATGACACCTCGGTCGATTCGAATTCACGCACATTGAATTCCGTAGGCAACCATGATTTTTTGCAAACATCACACATTACATTATGGGGTCGCTGCAAGTCCCTAAAAATCGTCCGACGAAGTGTGATTTTCTGGTGCGGAATGACCGTTTACACTTTCGAAGATGCACGCCAGCCATTCGCAAAGGCTTGCAAATTGAACGGCAAAAAACAAAAGCAACGAAGATCATGACTTTCTTTCAAGCCATTCTTTCAGCCACATTTCTTCCCCCGTCGCATTTGCCATTTCACCTTTTACTTCTGCTTGCACCCTCGCTTGCTCAACCCTTTCAAAACACTTTGAAAGGGTTGATGAATCCAGATCGACCATTTCGACAAGATGATGTGCGGCCCAAGCGGCAGCAGGTTCTGTATCCAGAACGGACGAAAAATGGCGAATGGCGGCTTGTCCAAGTGTCATGACCTCATGAACGATGGCTCGCATCCGGTCAGACAGTGCGTTGAACCGTCGCACGGACTTCTTGTCTGAGTAATCCACAGTAGCCGCTGCCTCGGCACTCGCCAGATATTCGCTGATTAATTCGTCGATCACTGCGATTTCTCCTGAGTCCATTTTCGTGATTGAGAATCGCACCGTCTGGACACCGCAGAATGATCCAAGATGATTTTGATGAACTTGGCGTGATTGTGAGACATTCGGCCCGGAATTGATTCTAAGAAATCGAACGGTGGAACCGCCATTTTTTATTGAATTTGGGATCATGAGAATGTTGATTTGGGGGTGAGAATGTTGATTTTCAAAGCTGGCACGAAGAACACTTTCAACAAGAACCCCTGTTTTGAAAGCGTTTATGGCAATCCATGCCTCTCCAAATCAAGCCCCCCCCGCCTCCCCCCGCCTTGAAGCCCCAAAGAGATATCTAGAACGACAAACCGCGGCAGTCGACAGCCCTCAGAAATTGAACTCGGCACGCGACTTCAACTGTATTTATAGAATAATTTCATTTTTCGCAAAACCTCATCGTCCAAGAATGGCATTGAGTTCTTTCAAATCTCGAAGAGCTTCAGCATTGCCGGGTTCAGCGCGGACTCGCTGCTGAACTTCAGAGATTCGATAGGTCGCGTCCGTCATTTTTTGAGCACGCTCTAAATGAGGCTTCGCTGATTCCGGGGCACCGGTCTGTAGATAGGCTTGCGCCAGCTTATGTTGGGCTCCGATATCGTAGGGATTCAGTGCGACAGACTGCTTCAGGTCGGCGATGGCCAGGACAGGTTTGCCGACATCTAGCAGCAGGATCCCCCGCAGCCGAAGTGATTCGGAATTGCTGCCAGATTTTGCGAGGTATTGTTCGATCTCGGTGAGTCCCTCGTCGAAGCGGCCTTCCAGCCGCAAGAGCTGGACGTAGGCCAGTTGGACCTTGCCAGCCAATGGTTTCGATTTCATCAGCAGATCAAACTCACGACGTCCCGCGGGGACATCACCGGAGAGTACCAGGACCTGCGCTAGTGACGAGCGAACCTGGTTCTCCAGATCTTGTGGCGGATGACGACGTAATGCCTCGCGGTAGTCGGCGATGCTGGCTCCAAAGTCGACCGAGGCCATCGCCATGTCACCCGTGATGGCCCATGGCGTGGCGGCGTCGGGAACTCGACGTTGCCATTCACGACAGAGTTCCAGGGCTTCCGCTGGTCGCTGGAACCGCAGTTGTAACTGGACCAGCAATTCGTATGCTCCCGACTGAGCCGCGCTTTCCCGGGCTGCAGCCGCTTGAAGGGAGATCTCGGCCAGTTGCCACTGTCCCGCCTGCATCGCCTGACGCCCCAGATCGAGTAGTTCGTCAGGATTGCAGAGTGAGGTCTTCTTGATGAGTGACATGCCCCCCAGTGTGGCATCCCATTGCCCCATCGCGGCCAACGCTCGGCATTGCACCAGTTGGGCCTCGGGAAAGTTGCCTCCCGCACTGGTCACGGCGCGTTCGGCCAATTGTTCAGCTGCGGCGGGATCGGTGGGCAGCAATCGTCGTGCTTGAGTGAGATCGGCACGTGACGACATTGACGTCCAGACCCAACCGACCACGACAACGGTGACCACCAGGCCGAGGGCGATCCATTTTTGCCGCCTTGATCGACGCGCGGGTGCACTGCTGGACGCACCCGCCGATTTCGGGGGCTTCAGCGGCGACGATTTACGGTGACTCACCCATCCCCTCCTGAATCCGATGCGTGGCGCGAGGTTTGAGACTTCGAAATCGTTCGGTCTTTCCGGCAGGCCAGGTCACGGTGATATCGACCGCTTCTTTCGCAGGCAACAGGATCCGCTGATCAAACTGAGAAAGATAGCCACTCCCTGAGCGAATTTGCCTGACAATTTCACGACCGTCCAATTGAGACCTCACCACAGCCCCGATTGCATCCGGGTCACTGGTCGTTCCCCGCAGGTCCAGTCGCACCCAGTCCGCCGGCTGGAGTTGGTTAATCAGAATACTGACAGGATCGTTCTGGCGGACAACGACCAGGTCGAGATCCCCATCGTTGTCGAGATCACCGACGGCAGCACCTCGACCGGCGATCCGTTGTTGGAACCACGGCCCCCCATTTTCGCGTGAAACATCCTTGAATCGCCGCTGGCTTCCTGACGGAACGTTATGGAGCAGGATCGGGGGCTCCAGATAGGCGCTGCGACCCGTGGTATACAGAACGTGACCGTTGATCACAAACAGATCCAGCCAGCCGTCCATGTCGAAGTCGGCAAACCCGGTCCCAAATCCAACGTAAGGGCGACCATTTCCCCCTAAACCTGCACGAACTGTGGCATGCGAGAACTGGTTCTGGCCACGGTTCTGATATAGAGAGTTATCTTCGAGTTCGTAGTTTGTCACCCACAGGTCGGGGCGTCCGTCACCATCGAAATCGGCAGCATCAACGCCCATACTCCCTTCTGGAGCACCAAATTCGCTACCTGAGACACCTGCTGCGATTCCGACGTCCAGCCACGGAAAGTTCGGGCCCCCTAGATACAACTGGTTCGCAACCTGGTCGTTGGCGACATAGAAGTCGACCCAGCCATCGTCGTTCAGATCTGTCGCAACCACCCCCAGGCCTTTCCCGGTTGCCTCGGAGCCAAATGCATTGGGAATTTCGGAAAACGTCCCGTCCCGATTGTTTCGAAACAGGTGTTGCTGCGTACCGGGATAGTTTTGAGGAGGACAAACGTCTCGTGTTTTAGTTTGATTGTCGCCACAGAACGAATCCACGTCGCCATTCCACTGAACATAGCCGACGATCATGAGGTCAGCCCATCCGTCGCGGTCGACATCAGCCCAGGCCGCCGCAGTGGTCCAATCAGATGATTCGAGTTTGGCATTCGCGGTGGCATCGATAAACCGTTGTCCCCCCTGATTTTTCAGCAGGCGACAACCGCCATAGCCCGTGACGAAGATGTCGGGATACCCGTCACGGTTGTAATCGGCAACGAACGCTCCGTGCGAATAGAGAGGTTTCTTGCTCGATTCAACAAGATCCGAGACGTCTGTGAACTGACCGTCACCTTGATTACGAAACAGCCCGGCAGGAATTCCTGATATTTCGACGGGTTTCGACGTAGAAATGCTTCCTCCACCGGAAAAGAAAAGATCCATGTCACCATCCTGATCAAAGTCGAGCAGTGCGGCTCCGCCCCCGACGGATTCCAGGATCGTGAAGTGACCGCCATCGCGCCCGTTTCGATAGGTGAACTTGATGCCTGAAGCTTCTGTTCCGTCGACCCACCAACTGGGACCTGATTTCGGAGCCGCACTTTCGTCCGTGCTATCGCCGAGATATCGCCGTGGTTCAGGTTTAATGACGCCTGCAGGTGGGACCACAGCTTTGTCAGTACAACCGATCGACGTCACAGCCAGGCCAGCCAGCACAATCAACCAAGGCTTCCAGATATTGGGAAGCAGATGCCTTAGATTTGTGTGCCGCAACGTTCTCTCCTGATGAATCACGGTTGGGTGGTCGGGGATAGAACGTGGTTGAAGTGACTTCGCGAACCTTCGGGGCTTCCTTCGCAAAGCCTCAGTCCAGCCCTTGAACTTACCCACAAGTCAGCTGCATGGCAACGAACCCTCGAACGGCAAGCATCAACGTGTCGAGTCCGCGCCAGAGTGATGTCGAGGCGAATATCGGAGTTGCCATAAAAAACTGCGGCGTTGGTTCGCGGAGCGAACCAGGACTTTCTGGTGGCAAGCGTGCCACTTCAGGCGACCTCGTCACGATGGTGCGGCACCTGCATCCAATACCTCTCGCACCTTTTTTATCAGGTTCATCGGGGTATATGGCTTTTGCAGAAACGCAACCTCAGCTTCCAGAATTCCGTGTCGAATGACGGCGTCGTCTGTGTAACCGCTTTGGTAGAGGATCTTCAGTTCTGGCAGTCGCATGCGCAGTGATTCGGCCAATTGCCGACCGCTCATCTCCGGCATGACGACATCAGTCACCAGGATGTCAATTCTGCCGTTATGGCCCGTAACGACTTGCAATGCCTGCTTTCCGCTGTCGGCTTCCAGCACGTGATATCCTTGGGACTGCAAGGCCCGCACGGCAATCTTACGTACGCCGTCCTCATCTTCGACAACCAGCACGGTCTCATTGACCTGTTCCTTGGTCGGAGCGTGGATATCGGTGACCGAGGCAATCGCCTCGTCGACTGTCGGGAGATAGATCTTAAACGTTGTTCCGATCCCGGGTTCGCTATAGGCACCGATCTGGCCACTGCACTGCTTGATGATGCCATGCACAACGGACAGTCCCAATCCCGTCCCTTTTCCGACGGGTTTTGTCGTAAAGAATAGTTCAAAGATTCTGGCTCTGACTTCCGGTATCATACCAGTGCCGTTGTCGGAAACGCTCAGGACCGCATGTCGCCCGGCCTGCACTTCGACGTGTGTGTTGACGTAGGCCTCGTCCAATTCGACATTCTTGGTTTCGATTGTCAGGTGACCACCGCGCGGCATCGCATCACGCGCATTCACTGCCAGATTCAACAGCACCTGTCCCATCTGATGTGGGTCAACTCGGACGCGACCAATGTTCGGATCCAAAATCGTGGCCAGGCGGATATCTTCCCCGACGATCCGACGCAGCAGTTTCTCGGCTTCCTGGACCACCGTGTTGAACGAAAGAACCTTGAGTTCCATGACGGTCTGCCGGCTGAATGAGAGAAGCTGCCGGGTCAGTCCCGCAGCTCGTTCGCCTGCATGACAGATTTCTGAAACCAATTCCCGCTGCGGATCATTTGCCGGAAGCGAATTCAATAAAATTTCACCGTATCCGAAAATGATGGTCAAAAGGTTGTTGAAGTCGTGAGCAACTCCACTGGCCAACTGGCCGATTGCCTCCATCTTTTGTGACTGTCGCACTTGTTCTTCGAGAATACGTCGTTCCGTAATGTCCGTGTGAACTTCGACAAAATGAACCAATTCTCCCTGGTCATTGTTGACCGGTGTCACCGAAACGGCCGACCAATACGGTGTGCCACACTTGCGGTAATTGAGGATTTCGACGGTCGTCGGTTTACGGGACTGACTCACCTCAAGTAGCTGCTTCACAACCTCCCGGTCTGTTTTGGGCCCGAACAGAAAACGACTGTTCATTCCCACGACTTCGTCAGTACGGTAACCCGTCAGGTTCTCAAACCCCGGACTGGCATAAATGATGCCGTTGTCGGAATCATGCGGATCTGTAATCAGAATTCCTTGTGACACCGCTCGAATGGCACGATCACGCAACTGAATCGCTTCGAGGTTTTTCTGTAATTCTGTTTCGGCCCGCTTCCGCTCTGTCAAATCGCGAACCACTTTCACAAATCCGCAAACCTTTCCTTCGTGATCTCGGCGGACTGTCATCGTACCGTTCGCCCAGAAAACGGATCCATCCTTTCGGACTCGCCACGCTTCCTCAGAGAATCGATCGACCGCAGCCGCCTCCTTCATTTCCGACATCGGCAGCCCACTGGCAATCTCGTCCGCGGTAAAGAAACGGCTGCGGTGCTGGCCGATAATTTCTTCGGTGGAATATCCGTAGATGCGTGCCGCACCATCGTTCCAACTCGTCACATGACCTTCGGGATCAAGTGTGTAGATGGCGTAGTCTTTGACCCCTTCGATCATCAGGCGGAATTGTTCTTCATTCGTGCGAACTTCTTCGTTCAACCTGACGAGTTCTGCCGTTCTTTCCCGAACGCGTTGATCGAGTGCAGCGTTACTATTACGAAGTTCATCTTCAGCGCGCTTTCGATCGGTCAGATCGCGGGTCACTTTTCCGAAACCGATGAGATGACCAGACTCGTCCCGCAGGGCTGTGATGACCACATTCGCCCACAGCGTCGAGCCATCCTTGCGGACTCGGTACCCTTCATCTTCTTTACGTCCGAGCGATGTTGCGAGTGCGAGTTCCGAAGCGGGCTTGCCCGACTGCCGATCTTCGGCGGTATAGAAAATCGAAAAGTGCTGGCCGATAATTTCGTCGGACCGGTAGCCCTTGATTCGCTCTGCACCTGCGTTCCAAGTCTGGATGATTCCTTCAGGGGTCAGGACAAAGATGGCATAATCCTTTACCGAATCAATGAACAGTCGAAACTGATGTTCGCTGGTTTGAATCATCGTGTCCTGGGGCGATGCATCGATTTCCATCGCCTGGTCCGGAGTAGATTCGATTGTTGTAACGACGAACCCTCGGAAATTTGCGAGTTGGTCAAACCACGGGGAGCCTTTGCTTTCAACGCAACGATAGGTACCGTCGCGATGCAAAAGCCGGTACTTCAATTCAAATGGCTGGCGTACCTGGAACGCATCACGATAGATCGCGATGACACGTTGGCAATCCTCGGGGTGCACTCCCATCGTCCAATCGGACGCGATTTCGTCATTGATTGGCCGGCCGCGGAATTGAAGCCATGCAGGGTTGAAATGGATGCTGCAGGCATCTGGCCCGGCAATCCAAATCATGACGGGAGTAGCGTCTGACAACGATCGTGAGAGTTCGTCCAGCGCGGGGGTTTTGGCGTTCATTTTCTCCCTCGGTCATCGACATGATCGCTACAAATGCCGTGCTACGAGTAGCTTCATCAGAATTGGGAGTGTCGGCATGCATTAGAAGCGGCGGCATCGTACATACGAAAAAATCGAGTGTCGATTCGCTCAGACGCGACTTCTGAGATTTCGTTTGAAAACGATGATGTTTCAACCCAATTGGACAAATGCGAGCCAGGAAAATGCGTGGATCTATCCACAATGGCCAATTGTACGCAGGAGCAATTGCACTGTTTCGGGATTTGTGTTGAAGCCAGTCGCTAAGTTTCATGTCCGAACCAGGCAGCGATCGTACGCTCACGTGAGGGTTCACTTCGTACAATCCAGACTAAACCAAGTGTGAAATTTCTATAGGGAAGTTTTCTTGCTTTACTGACAGCATTCGACCTGCGTTAAGACCCGGTTCCGACCAGTCGCAGCAAACCTTTCCTGACTGGCGCTATCGTAAGAACAGACACCGATTCTGCGAATTTGGCTGTGAATCAGCGAGTTTTGCCGTAAAGAGGTGTACCTGTAATCGTCGACATTCGTGATAGCGTATACTCTCTCCGCATACCATTTCGGTGGATGGCGGTTCGGTTCCCGTATCTCGTTTGACATTAATGTCCTTGAAATTTTGACGGCGAACGAGCGAAAATGACCGAAATATGAAATCTGATCCAGGATGGTTCTCTTTCGACTGAACTTCAATTCGTTTTAGGCTCAATTCTCTTTCTACAGTTTCACTCAAGCCGATTCGGTGGAGACTTGGCAGATATGCCAAGTACTTGGCTTGAACCGTTTTTCAGGCAACAAGGATTCCCTAATGCTCGCTGAAACTTTCACTCAACCGCCTGGATACTGGACGCAGTTTAAAGGAAAGGTTCCCAACTGGATTCTGGCTTTGATTCTGCTGGCAGGAGCGGTTCATGACCGCAACGCCAATGCCGCCGGGTGGACTCAGTTTACAAACCCGAATTCCGCAGGGGGAACTGGAGTCTCCATCCAATTGTCTGACGGGACGATCATGGTTGTTGGAGGTAATAATCAAACCTGGTCCAAGTTGACACCTGATTCCACGGGAAGTTACGCGAAGGGAACCTGGTCAAACCTGGCATCAATGGGGACCGCTCGGCTCTACTACGGTTCCAACTTGATGACAAACGGAAAGGTCTTCGTTCTGGGCGGGGAATACAGCGGCCCCACCTTGGCAGCTACTTGGATCAACACGGGTGAAATTTACGACCCCGTCGCAAACAGTTGGTCGCCTACTCCTAATTTCCCGAGAACCCGATTCGGCGATGACCCGACGATCTTGTTGCCGAATGGCAAGATCCTGTGTGGATACCTGAGCGGACCTGAGACGTACCTGTTCGACCCTTCCAATAATACGTTCACACAAACGGGTACCAAATTACGAAACGATGCGAGTGACGAAGAAACTTGGGTTCTGCTTCCCGATGGCAGCGTCCTGTCGTACGACGTTTTTGCCAGTGATACCAACAACAAAGGTTCCGCGCAGAAATACGATTACAAGACCGGCACCTGGGTTGACGCTGGAAACTTCAACGCAGTCCTTTCGGGAAATGCACAGGGTTTTGAACTGGGTCCCGCGATGCTATTGCCCGATGGTCGAGCGATCGTCGTTGGCGGTAATGAAAACATTGCGATTTACACGCCATCATCCAATACGTGGGCCGCAGGACCGAGTTTGCCGAACGGCATGGGAGCAGATGATGCGCCCGGTGCTTTGCTCCCCAACGGCCACTTCCTGTTTCTGGCCGACGCCTATCTGTTTAATGCCCCCACGAAGATGTATGACTTCAACTATGCAAACAACACGCTGACTGACATCACATCGACATTGCCGGTCGCTCTGCAAAATGATCTGGCGTCTGGACCAGCCTATTTTCGCCGGATGATGATCATGCCTGATGGTCACCTGATGCTGGGAACTGGGACAACAGACACATTTTGGGATTACGCTCCAACGGGAACGCCGCAAGCGAGCTGGGCTCCCACCGTCGATGGGATCACAAAGGGAAGTGGTGCAAACGCCAATGTTTATACGTTGACTGGCAAGCGTCTGACGGGGATTTCGCAAGGGGCTTCTTACGGTGATGACGTGGAAAGCGACACAAACTTTCCTCTCGTTCGCCTGACTGGACCTTTGCCAAGCTCAACCGTGAAATTTGCCCGAACGACGAACTGGACGCCAGGTGTTTCTGCTGCTGGTAGCACGACACAATCGTCTGTACAGTTCACACTCCCGGCAGGCATGGTCAACGGGACGTATAATCTGGCTGTGGTCGCCAACGGCATCGCATCCAGCAACTTCACCTTTACGTACCCGTTCACCAATAGCACCGCGAGCAACAGCCACGTGACATCAGCCTTCGCGGCAAATACACTGACATTGACTGGTGACACAGGTGCCAATTCGGTCACGATCACTCAGCGTGGAACGCAGTTAGTTGTTGAAGGAGCTGGTTCGACGCTGATTAACAACTCGACTTCTGCCACGTACAAGATCACCGGGCCGCTGACAATCGTTTGTAATTTTGCACAATCGGCAACGCCTGCAACGAACGATAGCGTCACGCTGGTGAGCGTCAATGCGACGAATGTGTCGATGACGTTCGGGAGTGGAAACGATACGGCAAACTTGACGTATTGCACGATTCCAACATTCTCAATGAATGGTGGCACGGGTACCGACAACCTGGTCCTCGTCGGATCGAAGGTCACGTCCAAAACCCTGACAAGTGTGCCATGAAGATCCGTACATGATCGCACGGCTAGTTAACGGCCGTGCCACGGTCCGAATCCGACACCGTAAACGAGAGCCATTCCTGCATCTGCGGGAATGGCTTTTTGTGTTTACTCAAAACGGCTTGCTCTGGTTGTCAGAACCCCGATTGACGTGAATCAGCAGTCAGCAGTCAGCGGTCAGAAAAGACCGAAAAATTAACGCTCAAACTGGAATTTCCCGATTTGTAACTTTCTTAAGCGGGCTGAAAGCTGAAAGCTGATAGCTGACCACTGAAAGCTGAAAGCTCGATTTGCACTGGCGTTTCGGGATGAACTTCGTAAATTGAACTGAGTTCATTACGTCCCATAGCAGTTGAGGGTAAGAGTCCATCAGGAGGGCCGCCAGATGATCGAAGTTCCACGAATTACAGTGCGAATTCCCGGAGACTGGTCTCATCCAAAAGAACTTGTTGAACGCTTGCCCGCCGGGTTTCAACTCGATCCCGAAAAATTGACGATGCCGGATGGAACAGAGATTGAATTCATTCCGATGCCGCCGGACGAACAGTTTGCCAGGATATTTCAGTCTGCTTGCCGCCGACCTCCTACGAATGACGAACGGGCGATCGTCGAACGGTATTCCGTTAACGTCGGATTGACCGGCCCTGGCGGTTCTTTAGAGGCCGCGTTGACCATGATGCAGGCTGCAGCAGCAATCGTACGGGCGGGTGGGGCAGGTGTCTTTATCGATAACAGTGCCTTGGCTCACGGTGGTGCCGATTGGATTGCGATGACAGGCGATGGCGGGTCTGACGCGATCAGCTTCGCTTTTGTGTCGGTGATCCGCGGGGCACAGCAGGTGAGCACAATGGGGATGCACGTGATGGGCTTTCCCGACCTGAAGATAAGTTCCTCTGATATTGACGAGCAGGGTGAAGCGATCATCGAAATCATTCGCTATATCTGTCGCGGTGAGCGGACGATCGGCCCCGGCCACATTCTCGCAGATGAATTTGGCCCACGCTTCCAGGTCGTATCGCGTGAGGACGACGAATTCGAAAGCGACAGCGCGTTGCACAATCCCTATGGCCATTTGAAGATCGTGAGCGCAAAAGAGATCGCAGAGGGAAACTGAAAACGCCAACACGAATTCGAACACGACTTGTCAGTCGTGTTCGGATAAATGACCAACTTGCGGAACATCAAACCACAAAGCAGCTAAAGGGCCATAATTCAGCAATAATTCAGCAATTTGCCTTTTCAAATATCCGGTATATGCTTCTAAATCGCTGGTAGCCTTTTTTTTACTTCCACCGGGACTTGCAAGTGGAAAATCAGGATG
>CAIWEX010000605.1 GCA_903911795.1 uncultured Schlesneria sp. | reverse complement strand
GAGTCCTAAATGGGCGTCATCGTCGCGAATTGCCGAAAGATCGTACTTCTCCCAATCCAAATCAGGAGCAAGATCCCGAGCCAGTTGAGAGGCGTATTCGCGGAACTCTTCGTCGATCTGCTCCAGAGTCGTCAGGTGACGTTCCAGTGCGGCATCGAGCGGAAGCCCCGTCGCCAGTTCCTTCAGAACCGTCTTAACCTTCTCCAGGCCGTAGCGTTCGATGAGGTGTTCAACCACCAGTGACGACTGGTAGTACGCGAAATTCAGGTCGGCTGGAGTTTCTGGATGAAGAAACGCGCTGCTGAGCTCTCGAATGGGTGTCAGTCGGCCTGCCATGATTCGCGTCCGATTGACCGGTGTCATCCGCTGTCCCCAGGTCGGATTGGCTTGACGTTCTTCGTAGACCGAAATCCCTTCACTCAACCAGCGCGGCATCCGGTTGTGCGTCATTTCCAATGTCACTACGTGACAGAATTCATGCCATAAAACCGATTGCCAGTTAGTAGGGTGATCCTTCTGCGATGCAGGGCTGTTCGCCGTGATGACTTTTCCGAAACAGACCCCGAGGTAGCCCGAGATCGCAGGCATCCCAAACGTCCGCACGGCGAAGTCGTTCGGTTCCGCGAAAATCTCGACAGTGATTCGATCCTGCAACTCCAGTCCATATTTTTCACATAGCGTCTTGCGGGCTCGCTGCAGCAGTTGTTGAACTTCCGCCCCGTAGATTTCTGCTTCTCTGGCGTCCATCCGGATCAGGAATTCATCAGTCTCCAGCGTCCGATATTTGGAGATCGCATCGTGCAACTGCATCAGGTTGAAGAGATGAACATCGTAAGCATCGGTCTTATGGGCCTCTTCCCCAAGTTTCCACCCTTCTTCTTCACGTCCGAGACGCAACAGATCTTGAGTCAACTGAACTCGAGCTGGCCCATACCCTCCGGCGAATTCGAGAGCCTGCTTCTGGTGTGACGCCCCCTCAGTAAATCGGTACTTCTGAGACAGCTTGCGGCCGATCAGGTAGTCGACGACGGGATTCTTGTTCCATGTTGAAAGAGCCCCAACGCGGAAGATATTCGCCCCACGCTGATCATTGCGAAGGTTGGCGATGACGGATCGATAGGACCAGGCTGCGGGGTGCTTGGAATTGATCGCCAGGACCTTATCGAGTTGCTCAAGGGCGAGATCGTACTGCTCGGCATCGATGGCGTTCTCAGCCCGATGGAGCAGAGCGGGAATGTGCCGATGATTCATTTTGAAGGTCATCGACAGGGCATGTGCCGACAATGCAGGCTCACTGCGATCCAGGCTGCGGACGACTCCAAAGTACATGTCCGCATCTTCGGGATACTTTTTGACGGCAGCCTGAAACAGCTCCCCCGCCAATTCAAAATCCTGCTTGAGGAGCGCGAGTTCCCCGCTGGCCAGCATCGCGTCGCGGTGTTGCGGATGCATCTTCAGGGCACGATCGTAGAATTTTTCGAGGACGCTGCGAGCATCCAGCCCCGCGTCCAGAGCAGCCCGCCCCAGGATCACCAGATTGTCGGGGTCCGAATACCGCCAGGGTGCTCGACCAGCGAAGTCAATGATTTCTGTCTGCCACACAGTCGCTTGTTCAGCCTGACCACTCATACGAGCCGCTTCGATGCCGACATACCGCATCCGGATACTCCACGAGTACCGCGCCAGGCCGTCGACGATCGTGTCGTAAGCCGTGCGGTATTCACCGGTCTGATTCTCGGCCTCCGCTTTCAGCAGGTAAAATTCTTCGCCAAACGCCCGGTTCTTGATGGCCTTGTCAGAAATCTCAATGCACAGGGCATGATTGCCGACTCGCAAGGCCTTGGTGGCGTCATCGAGTTCCGTACAGAACCCCTGCTGCGCCATCAGGCCAGCCAAAAGGCCAAGCAATATCCCGGCGACAGGAACCAGGCGTCGCGCATGTGAGAAGTGCAACTGCACGGTCGAGGGAAACCTTGGATGAAATGGACAATGAATGTACACACCGCAGCGTGAGTATACCCCGCTCCAGTTCGCAGCAACAGTAGCAGAGCCTTGGGGTTCCCGCATATTTACAGGGAGCTTGGTCGAAGGGTGGCGGGGGGCGCACTGGCTTTGCAGAAGCCCCCGAAGCGGAATGAGTTTTAAAGGATGTTGGGTGGGACCAGCGGCGCTTCGCCGCGCAGGCCCACCATCAATTCTCGACGTTTCCGTTTGGTGGGCCGGTGCCCTCGCGTGATGTTGCAATCGTCGATCGATTGTGGGCTGAAGGCCCACCAGAGCAAAGCACAGGGCGTCAGCCCTGTGACTACGGACGGCGCCGGGTATGCGACCTGAAAGGTCGCGAGAAATTCAGTCACAGCGATCAACTCCGATCGGTCGCGTCTCACGACCTTTTAGGTCGCACATTTTGTTTTAATTCTGTTCACAGGGCTGAAGCCGGCTCAAGCCGGCTTCAGCCCTGTGCTTTGTTCTCGTGGGCTTTCAGCCCGCAGGGAATTTGTCAAAGTCGCCTTTGGGGTTCTCGCGTATTTGCAGGGAGTTCGATCGGATGCATTCGTGGTGATTGCCACCGTGGCATTTGAATTCAACAGGCTCGCACGATTCAATGGCGGTCTGTGACCGTTGCCAACAGAGAGGTTCAAGCATGTCTGTGACTCGACGTCAGTTTCTGGCCGCCACTGCAGGAGCCTGTGCCTTCACCCCATATTCCTGGACATCGGGGGCCGAAGAGAAGGCGGTTCCACGCTCGCCGAACGACCGATGGCGGATTGGCTGCATCGGGATGCGGTACCAGGGATCGGTGATCGCTCGTGAAGCCTTGCCCTATGGCGACATCGTGGCAATCTGTGATGTCGACCGGCATGTGAGAGAACAGGCCCGCGCAAGCTTTGGCAGCACCGCCCAGATCTTCGAAAACTATCAGGATCTGCTGGCAAAGAAGGGAATTGACGTCGTCCTGATCGGAACCCCGGATCACTGGCACGCCAAAATGCTGATCGACGCCTGCCGAGCGGGCAAAGACGTCTATTGTGAAAAGCCATTAACCCTGACCGTGGCCGAAGGGCAACGGGTCTGTGACGTTGTCCGCGAAACTAGTCGAGTGGTTCAGGTTGGTACCTGGCAGCGCAGCGACGCCAGGTTTCGGCGGGCGGTAGAAATGGTTCATGCCGGTCGGATCGGAACGCTGCGCCGCATGGTTGTGGTCATGGGAAAGAACACTCAGGGCGGCCCGTTCACACCTCAACCAGTTCCTCGACACTTCAACTGGGATCTCTGGCAGGGTCAGACCCCGGACGTTCCCTACCTTTCAGAACGAAGTCACTACACGTTCCGCTGGTGGTACGAATACTCCGGGGGTGAGATGACAGATACAGGGGCTCATCATCTCGACATCGCTCAATGGGGTGCGGGCTTACAGCATTCCGGCCCCGTGGAAATCGAAGGGACCGCCCGATTCCCGACCGTCGAAAACAGCTTCAACGTCGCAGTCGATTACCACGCGAAATATCGCTATGCCAACGGAGTCGAACTGGAGGTCCTGGATTCCCCGCGAGGCGACTACAACCGCGATGGAATCATGTTCGAAGGGGATGACGGCCGGATTTTCGTCAACCGGGGAACATTGGCTGGAAAGCCCGTCGAAGATCTGGCAAGTCGGCCGTTGCGGCGCGAGGACTTCCGGGTCTATTCCGACGACAACCTGGATCGCGTCGAAAGGATGGGAAAGATCGACGCAATCAAGAATCACATGGGGAATTTTTTTGACTGTACAATCAGCCGGAAGACTCCAATTTCCGATGTCATCAGCCAGCATCGCTCAGTCAACCTCTGCCATCTGGGAAACATCGCAATGAAGGTGGGAACAAAGCTGACATGGAACCCCGAAACGGAAAAATTCGTGGATGCACCCACCGCAACAAAGCTGCTGAAGCGAGACCAGCGGAAAGGGTTTGAAATCGGCTGAAATTCGCTGAGGGAAGGGGATTCACACATGGTCTAAATTGCAACTGAACCTGTGATAATATTGCCGTTCCTGCGTCGCTATCTCGTCCGAATTGTGCTTGGCTAGCTCGATGATGCCCGGGGGCCGCATCGGCTATCGGGTGTCGCACGACGCCAACAAAGAGTCTTGACCGTCCCGGCCCCTGTGACAATCGAAACACGAACACACCTTCGCCCGTGACAAACAGCAAACGGCAGATTATTTGCGAACGATCGATTCGCCGCTATGATTTTTGTGTTGGATGACTCACTTCGGTACTGGGATGGCCTACCCAACCACGGATCGTGTATTACGTCTGCGAGTTAAGTCACGTTCTCGATTGCTCGCGAAAGTGCCGTCCGGTAGCATCATGGCTGCGGCGGCGGAATCACTAAGTCAATGCAGAGCCGTTGCCATCGACAGGAAAAAATGTACTCTCGTCCTCGCGACTCAATCTGGATGCTAGGGATGTTCGAACACGTAATACATCTGGGTCATTTGCTGTGACGACTGAAAACAATTCAATCGAGCCGTCGGACGATGAATGGGATTCACTTACTTCTGCAATTCGCAAGAAGAACTGCATCTTGGTGCTGGGGCCGAAGGCGGCAGTCGACCCACGCGACCCATTGGAACCAGTTCTGCCAGTGCAATTGGCGCAGCAAATGATTCAACTGCTCATGAAGTCGGATGCCCTACCCGAACAGCCCATTGAACTGCGAGAGATTCCGATCGACAACCTTGCACTCATCGCCCAGTACTACAAGCGAGAGTTCAAGGCAAGAAAATATAGCCCGCGTAGGAATGTTCAAAAGCTGATTGAACTGACATATCTCGTTAAGGATTTTTACGATCCCATCGAAGACCTGACCACAAGCCTGCATCAAGATCTTGCCTCGCTGCCGTTTCGTGTTTGTCTATGCGTTACTCAGGATCGAATGATGCTGAACGCGCTGCGTGATGCCGGTAAAACTCCTGTTGAAGCATGGTACAGTCTTAAGAGTCCTCAAGCCATCAACGCTGACGAGTTCACCGTTGATTCTCCCTTAGTTTCTCATCTACTCGGCCGCGCATCTGATCGCCTTAGTGTCGTGATGACACAAGACGACATGATGGATCTTGCAATCGGACTAACGCGTAAAGAAACGTCGCTCGACGAAAAGCTCGTGAGGCACCTGCATGACGAAGAGACAGTCTTTCTTTTTGTTGGATTCGGATTCGGAAGCAATTATTCCAAGTTTCTCCTAAAACTGCTGTCGAATCGTCAAAGCGACGATGATGAATCCCGAGACTTTTTCTTCGAGGACATCGAATCGTCAGAAAAACACGTCGCATTACTCTATCAAGACTGCCCCACGTCTTTCTTTCGAACGCCCCTCCTGCAATTTACAAAGCAACTGCGAGAGCGACTGCGCGAGAGCGGTGATGTCAGCGCCGCTGTGGAGGCGGCTGCCCCGCTCACAACGAAAATGCCGCTGGTCTTTTTGTGCCATTGTTCCGATGACAAGCCAAAAATTGATTGGATGCCTGAAGCATTTCGAACCCACGGCGTCGAATGCTGGATAGACACGGACGGGCTGCGCGGCGGCGAAGCCTGGGACTCGAAGATCATGAATTTGATACAAGAAAAGATTGACTATTTCATGATAATAGCGAGCGAATCGATGCTGAAGCATCCTAGCAGTTATTTCTATAAAGAAATAAAACTTGGCCTTGAAAAAAGGGCCTTGGTGAACGAGAACTACAAATACATATTCCCTATTGTACTTGATTGCCCGAAGGCTCTGAACACGAAAATGCTGCTCGGGAAGATCAATGTAAAACTGGGAGAGTTTCAAGCGTTTGACTTCCAAAAAGACCAACAACAAGAATTTCTGTCGCTGGTTAATGAAATCAAGGCCGACGTGAAAGAAAGGCTTTCATGGCAGCAGATATAGACGCGCCAGCTGTCCGGCGGTACCCCGGTCCCTGCCCATTCCGTGATGATGCAACGGGTCGTCGGACATTTCGCGGACGCGAAAAGCAGACCAGCACCCTGTTTGATCGCTTAAGAAGCGTCAATTTTCTTGTGCTAACAGGGGAGTCCGGCACCGGTAAAAGTTCACTCCTCAACGCTCGATTGTTTCCTCGCTTGCGTGAAGCGGGATGTCTTCCCATTCCACTCAAGGGGTTCCCAAGCAACGCCCCGCTGCTTGACCGACTCATCGCCGACCTGCCCACGATCTGCCAGCAGCACGATGTTGATTACGAACCAGGAATCGGTCCTCGATTGTGGGAGTTTTTTAAAACAACCGGCTTCTACAAAAAGAGAAAAGGTTTAACTCCGGTGCTGGTGCTTGACCAGTTCG
>CAIWEX010000604.1 GCA_903911795.1 uncultured Schlesneria sp. | reverse complement strand
GCCCTTCTCCGTTCAGGTAGGCCGCGAGGCAGCCATCGACAAAATCGTCGATGTAGACGAATGACCGCATTTGCGTCCCGTCCCCCTGGATTGGAAACGGAACCGCGCCAGTCGGGTTCGCTTTGACGGCCTCTTCCGCACGAATCACGAATTGAGGGACGACATGTTCCCATCCCATGTCAGGGCCGAAGACGTTATGCGGTCTGACGATGATCGTTTTATCAAATAATCCACGACCATAGTTGATCGCCATCAACTCGGAAATCGCCTTACCACCGCCGTACGAATAACGCGGGTTCAGCGGATCCGGGATACTGAAACCAACCGTTTCGTCTGTCGGGACCATGGGAGGGGTCTGGTAGACTTCGGACGACGACATCAACCAATATTGCGGCACGTTGTGCTTAATCGCAGATTCGAGCGTATTCAACGCCCCTTTGACGCCGACTTCCAGCACCAACTTGGGTTTCGTGTAGAAAAACTCGGTACCGTTGACGAACGCCAGATGCGCCACCGCGTCGACTCCCGCAGTCGCGCGATCGACTGCGTCCGCATCACGCACATCCCCTTGCATGAATTCAATATCATCGGCGACTTCGACCAGTCGTCGCGGATTGCCGCGCGAATTGTCATCGAGTACCCGCACCGAGTGACCTCGCTTGAGCAACCCCTTGACGACCGCACTTCCAATGAATCCGGAGCCACCCGTCACTAAAACCTTCAGAGACATTACTTGCTCCTCCACGCGGTCGACGAACCAAGGCGCGTGTATCGTACACCCGGTTGCACGAGATCATGATTTGTTTGCAGAACATTCCAAATGTCGAAGACCAGTCCTGGCTGAGCCATGCTTGCGAACAGTTTGTCGGTGTCCACCCACTGGTACTTGGCGTTATTATTCGCAATCAGCACGAGCTGACTCCCCGCAAATGCGTCTTCCAAGCTGGCAGGCTCAAGGCCGAGCGACCGAATTCCAGCCTCCTTCACCGCAAAATCCTGGCCTACCAGACGGCAATTCGGATGTCGTTCACGCAACGACTTGATCAGGTACTTCACGGGCGTTCCCCGCAGGTCGTCGGTCTCGGGACGGCCTTTGAATGCCAGTCCACAGACCGCGATTTTGGCATCGGGTGCAATCGGGGTTGACTGCATATCCTGATCGATTAAACGGATAATCTGGTTCGGCAAGTCTTCGTTCAGTGCCCGACCTGTTGTGATCAACTTGGGCGTGAAACCGTACTGCAAAGTGGAAACCGCCAGAATGTGCGGGTCCTTTTCAAGACAGGGGCCGCCAACCAGACCAGGCCGCGCAATATTGGTTCGCTCGTAACCGGTATTTGCTGCAGTGATCACCTCGATCCCGTCCAGACCGGCAGCTTCACACAACAACGATACCTCGTTACCGAACGAAAAAAACAAATCGCGATATGAGTTATCGAGCAGCTTGACGAGTTCCGCCGCTTCGAGCGACGAGACGCGAATCGTCGTGGGGGTCACACGCTGAAATAACTGCGTTGCACGCCAAGCATGATCCGAGGCCAGACCCCCAACAACCTGTGGTAAATAGCGTAGCTCTTCCAGGGCCTTGCCTTCAATCGTTCGCTCTGGACAATACGCCAGCATATAATTCTTTTTCGAATCATCCAGGATCGGCTTCACAATGCTTCGCGACGTACCCAGCTTAACTGTCGACCGCAGAATTACCAGCGAACCATCCGGCATGCTTTCCGCGACTTGCGTCGTTGCGCGTTGAACCATATCCATTCGCGGCTGGCCGTCGTCACCAAGTGGCGTACCCACCGTCAGTACGAAAATGGTGCAGCGGCGAACTAAATCGCTGCGGTAATCCCGTGTAAAACACAAATTACCCAGTTTCAATTGCCGTGCCAGACGGGAATTTAGACCCACTTCGTAAAAGTGTGCTGTACCCTCTTGCAGCGAGTCGCATGTCTCGAGGTTGATTTCGATACCGGTTACATTGTACCCGCATTCGGCCATGACGACCGCGAGAGTGAGACCAACATACCCCATACCAAGGATACAAACTTGGTCCTTGTCTTCGTTCTTCATTTCAGCTTAGCCTCGATTTTGCAGATACCATCGATAAGTAGCTTCAAGTCCTTGGGCGAGATCGACCTTAGCTTCGAATCCCAGCGCCGTCTTCGCCTTGGTGCTATCCAGTGCACGGCGTGCAGCACCCCCCGGTTTGGACGCATCATAGACGAGGCGCCCCTTGTAATCAACCACGTCGCACACCAGCGAAACGATTTCTCGGATCGAAGATTCTCGATCTGAGCCGAGATTAAAGACGTCGTTCCGCCCCTCCGGTTTTAGCGTGGCGATAATGCCTCGGACCGCATCGTCCACGTACAACAGATCGCGCGTTTGGGTCCCATCGCCCCAAACGACAAGCTCGGGTGCGTTGTTTTCTTTTGCTTCAACAGCGCGGCGGATCAGCGCGGGAACGACGTGCGAACGCTTCTCGTCAAAGTAGTCTCCGGGGCCATACAGGTTCGTCGGAATCACGTAGCTGTACGACAAGCCGAATTCCCGCCGTAACCCCTCACACGCGGTATGCAATGTCCGCTTCGCGATTCCGTAGAATG
>CAIWEX010000603.1 GCA_903911795.1 uncultured Schlesneria sp. | reverse complement strand
CTTCTGTTGGAAGTGTACCAGTGATGTCGATGTAGATTCGTCGCAGGAACGTTCCATCATCACAGACCGGAGAAGCAGGGATCCCAAGGACATCGAGCTTACCGACCACGGCTTCGTCGATGAAGCTCTTGATCGCTGGTTTCTGAGCGATTTCGGCACCCAGTGGAATCGTCGATCGGAAGACGGCGACCTGACCTTGATATCGAGCCATGACGGCGACTTCACCTGCCAAGTCGAGGGTTTTCACCAATCCGGTGACGGTAACTTCGGCCATTTCTGGATCGTTGGCTTCGAACAATGCCATCCGTGTGACGTCTTCCGTCGAACCATCGCTGTAAGTTGCCATCACGGTGATCTGCTGATCGGTACCGCGATCCATGACACGCCCTTCGGGGACGCACTTGATGCCAACGACAACGGGATCGGTTGCGGCACCGTAAGGCATCCCTTGTTCGATCCAGCGGTAAATCAATCGGTATTCGTAGCTGTCAACTTCCATTCGCTTACCACCACCATGTGGCGACTTGCCGACAGGCTTCGTCAGCAGCAGGCTCTGGCTAGGTGATGGCGGGAAGACGCGACGACCACGACCTTCTTTGACGAGAAACTCATGATCTTCGTCCGGGTAAAAGCCCAGAAGCGACAGCTTGAAGCCGTTCTGGCCGCTCGCCTTGCCGTGACAGCCACCGCTGTTACAGTTCAATTTCGTAAAAATTGGCACAACTTGATTGGGGAAGTTGATGGGCACATCAACAGCCAGTCCGGTCACTTCGACGGGAAGTTGCGCCGAGATATTTCCGGAAGCAACAGCAGTCACGACCGTCTTGCCATCTTTCAGCGGGGTCATGTACCCGGTGCTGTCGATCTGAACGATCCCAGCAGGTTCCGTCTTATATTGGACGGCACGGGTTTGGTCCCGGAGCTGGCCACTGGAATAGACGCCGGTTGCGAACAGTTGCTGACGACCATCACGGCTGCGCAGCAAAACGCCCTTCCCGGCCGCGTTCGGTTCCAGACGCAACTGAGTGAGCTGGCCGGGGTCACCAAGTCCCTTCGGAGCGGCCGCAAACGCCGCAGATCCCATCAGCGCAGTGATGGCCAGTGCCATCGCGCCGCCCGAGAATCGCCAAGATTGCAATATTCTCTTGAGCATCGTCAACTCCTCGTGCCGCAGGGCGTGGAACGAATTGGGGGTGTCGTTAAGGTCGTCCAACGGACATTCCTGTCCGCGTTTCTGTAATACAGGAGACCATGGGAACTCAATGAATTCGACCAGTTCGAGTCATCGAGATCGGTGGGGTCGGCAGTGGACTAAAGGCAGGTTCGTTGAGGCATCGCAAACACCAACATATCGGTATCGGCTTCTTTGTCAAGCTGTTGCGGTCAAGTCTGTCGCGCCGAAGACGTCGACTTTTCCAGTTCGGGTGGGATTAAGGCGAGATGTTTCTGTCGTGGCGATTGTCCGATTTGGGCCGGATGTCTCGCTTTTTGCGGTTTGTCAGGGGCATTCAGACTCGACTTTGCAGGAAATTGGCAGGGAAACCGACCGAATCCTGCCGTAGATCATCGGCCGCAGGTATCCCGCTCTAGCCGGTACGCCTCGTCCGTCGAATTTCCTTTTGCCCCCCTTCTCTTATTCGGCAGGCGGCCACCCTCCTGAAGGCCGTCTGCCAGATTTCCCGGGCTGCGGCGGGCGACTTCATGGACGAATCGCGTACAATCGGATTGAACGTATCCGTTGGTCCAACTGACTCTCTTCACAGATTCCACCAAACAATGAGCCCTTCTGACACCAGTCCCGACTCGTTTCATCCGCTCGAAGAAGCCCTGGCGGCACTCAAGGCCGGGCGACTGGTCATCGTGGTCGATGCGGAAGAACGCGAAAATGAGGGAGACTTCATTTGCGCGGCAGAAAAGGCCACGCCTGAACTGGTTGACTTCATGTTGCGACGCGGTGCCGGTGTTCTTTGTGCACCGATGCTGGCCGAGGTCGCGGAACGCCTGTCGCTGGCTCCCATCGTCGACAGCATGCGCAATACCGCCCCGAATCAGACTCATTTTCTCACTCCAATCGATCACCGGGATGCCGGCAGCGGCGTCAGCGCGGACAATCGAACCAAGACGTTGCTGGGCCTCGCTCGCCCCAACAGCCGAGCCACAGAATTCGTCCGACCGGGTCACATCAGCCCTCTTTTGGCCAAAGATGGCGGCGTGCTCAGACGAGCCGGACACACCGAAGCGACCGTCGATCTGCTCCGGATGGCCGGGATGACGCCAGTCGGTGCCTTGATCGAAATCTGTAGCGATCAGGGGACCGGGATGGCCGACATGCCCGAGCTGCGAGAACTTTCCCGTGAATTCGATATCCCGCTGATCTCCATCGAGCAGATCATCCGCTACCGCCGCCAGCGTGAGCAACTGGTGAAACGGGAGGTCGAAGTTCCGTTTGAAACACGTCAATACGGCAATTTCAAGGTGATCGCGTATTCGGTACAGCATGAAGAACAGCAACCGCTGGCGATTGTCTGGGGCGATCTTTCCAGCGTCCCTGCCCCGCTCGTTCGAGTCCACTCCTCTTGTTTCACAGGGGATGTTCTGGATTCACTACGATGCGATTGCGGTGACCAATTGCACATGGCGATGCAGATGATCAAGGCAGAAGGAACCGGTGCGGTCGTCTACCTTCCGCAGGAAGGCCGCGGCATCGGCCTGTTAGCCAAGTTAAAGGCGTACCAGTTACAGGATCAGGGTTATGACACCGTCGAAGCCAATCACAAACTCGGCTACAAAGCCGACAGCCGCGACTACGGAATCGGCCTGCAAATCCTGAAAGACCTGGGCCTGACTGCGGTACGGCTACTGACCAACAATCCCCAGAAGGTAAATGCATTCCCAGGCTTCGATCTATCCCTGGTCGCACAAGTCCCGATCATCGCCCCTCACGAAACCCAGCGTGAAGGTTACCTAGCCACCAAACGGGACAAGATGGGTCACATCCTGCCGGGTGGTGCGGCGGAATAGAATCGATCTTTTCGATGAAACAGACTTGGATTGTGATTTCTGTTTGTATTGCATTGGCCCTTACGTTCGCATGTGGCGTATTGTGGTCTGGACGCGTGAAATTCAAGTTATCATTTGAGATTTCCTGCAGAACAAACAGCGGAATTTCGCCAGCCCCTGCCATTTCGGACTCCAATGCTCCCAGGGAACGGCAACTTCTAACGCACACGGGACGACAATGTACTTGTGCTTATGAAGATTGGGACTCAGTTTATTGCGGAGCTGATACCTATTGTTGTATGTATCCTGGAGATGAACGTTGCAGCAGGAAGCCCCTTCGAGATTAGCGGCACGCGATCTCCTGGTGGGCTTCAACGCGCGTAACGATTTTAGCGGGGCCGGTGCTTGATAGTCGTGGTTCGCTCCGCGAACCAACGCCGCATTTTCTCAAGGGCCTGGATGGCACTGCTTTCAGATTCGAAATGACATGAATGGGCCACTGCTTCGGAGTCATCGGAGGAGCAGTG
>CAIWEX010000602.1 GCA_903911795.1 uncultured Schlesneria sp. | reverse complement strand
CTTCACTGGTCAGCAACCCTGGCGTATTGTTCTGGTAGACCATGATCAGCGGCACACCAAACCACCGCGCTGTTTCCGCAATCAGGCGGCTTTGTTCGGGATCTTCGATGGGATGGAAGCTGGAACAGATGTCAAAGCGAATCTGATTGCCGCCCGAATGCAGATCGATGACAACATGAACCTGCGGCCAGATATGATCACGTACGAACGCTGCAATCCGGTGCGAGATTCCTGACAACGTCGGTTGTTTGCCTGCGCCATCGATAAAGGCCCGGTTCAGGTTGACCCGATCCGCTTCGACGCTGTCACGAGTTCCCGTTCGGAACGCTTCAACGTTCAGAACAGGAATAATGATGATCCGGCCGGTGACTGCGGCGAGGTCAATTTCACCGAGCAGTTGCTTCAGTGCGACTGGTCCTTCGTATTCGTTTCCATGCGTTGATCCAAATGCGACGAGTCCTTTGCCCGATTCCGCGTTTGGCCCAACCCAGACTGTGACGGGAATCAATTGAGCCCCCCACATCGTGTCGTGTTCCAGAGCAACCCAATAATCGCGCCGACCGGGCGATTCCAGATCAAGGGCTGAGGGCTTCACAACAAGTCGCTGCATGGGGTTCTCCTGAAAATCGGCGGGAATCAAACTTCGTGGAGAATCATTGCCGATTGCAAACTTGACTGGCAACCCTGCCAGCAGCGGAATCTTCGGAGTCTTCCTTTTGCCGTAGCAATTGATGGTCTCTTTACTCGCCCGATTCACGTCGGTCACCAGTGCTGATTGGGATGCTTCGTCAGTAATTGATCAACAATGTCATTGCTATTTGAATGAAAAGGCGTACGATGAACCCGTTGGAAGATCATGAGTACAGAATCTCATCTCACAACAGCGGAAGACTGACCAAGTCGTACCTCGGCACCTGTCGAGGGGCGAGTTGATATGTAAGCCGACGCGAAGGAACACCACTGGGTTTCCGTCGCGTCGGCTTTTTTCATTTCAAGAGCGGCGTCGTCCATACCTTGGCGGACGCCGCGATGAGCCTGACAGCGTGCGGAAACACCCCGGTCGTTTTCATATGTTGTTGGTTCGGCGAAGATCAGGAAGAACCCACATGTCCCCTCGACGACACATCGCCAATTGGTTGCTTGAAAACACCCGCTCTCCCAAAAACCGACATCGGAATCGTCGCACTGGATCGGCGGTTGCTCAAATCGAACTTCTTGAGAATCGCGTACTGCTGTCGATTGATCTCGGCCTGGCTGACAGCTTTGCTGTTCTGGCAGGACAGGCGGTGACCACAACAGGTCCGTCCTCGATCGATGGAAATGTAGGAACTGGACTGGCTTCTGGAGTGAGTGGATTCCTTCCTGGAACGCTGACCAATGGGGCAATTCACCAGGGAGATCCAGTTGCCACTCAGGCCGAAAGCGATCTGTTAACGGCATACAACGCCGCCGCGGGGAAAGCCGTTACGACGGTATTGACCGGCCAGGATCTGGGAGGACTCACGCTGCCGCCGGGTGTCTATCTCTTCTCGTCATCGGCTCAACTGACCGGGACGCTTATTCTCGATGCCCAAGGGGACCCGAATGCGGAATTCGTTTTCCAGATCGGAAGTACCCTCGTAACATCCGTCGGTGCGAACGTCGTCATGATCAATGGCGGTGATCCGTGTGAAGTCTACTGGCAGGTCGGGAGTTCTGCGACACTCGGGACGAACACGGCTTTTGCAGGACATATCCTGGCATTAGCGAGCATCACCGTGAATACCGGCGCGTCCGTGAATGGCAGCGTCCTGGCGATCAACGGAGCCGTCACACTGGATAGCAATTCCGTCTCCATCGCCGATTGTCTGCCGGTTCTGAAGAACCCCAGCAGCATCTCTGTGACAGAAAACGATCCAGCGACACCGATCAATGCTGGAATCTCCGTGACGGACTCGGGGACCAGCACGCTGTCCGGTGCCAGCGTAACATTGACAAATTATGCGGCTGGCCAGGATATCCTCGGATTTATCAACGACGGCCTGACGATGGGGAATATTGCGATCACAACCAATGTTGCCGGAGTCATCAGCCTGACATCGAGCGGTGCTTCCGCGACAACGGCCGAGTGGCAGGCCGCGCTGCGATCAGTGACGTACACCAACACCAGCGACAATCCGATGACGGCGACTCGGAATGTCGTTTTTACGACAATCGATGGTCCGGATGTCACGACCTCGCTGTCCAGCACGATTCAACTGACTGCCGTCAACGATCCGGGTGTATTGTCGATCAGTGGCAACATCAACTACGTGCAGAATGACCCGGCCACGGCGATTGACACTGGCCTCGTGCTGACTGATATCGATAGCTCCGAAGAACACGCCACGATCACCATCACTAATTTCGTCGCAGGCCAGGACGTGCTGGCTTTCACCAATGACGGCCTGACGATGGGAAACATCGCGGTCACCAGTAATGCTGGAGGGGTGCTGTTCCTGACGTCGAATGCGGGGGGTGCTACAAAGGCCCAGTGGCAGACTGCACTGCGGTCAGTGACCTATCTGAACACCAGTTCCGCCCCCGATACAACACTTCGAAACATCACGTTTACGGTCCAAAGTGGAACGGGAGTCAGTAATGCACTCGCCAGCACAATCAACGTGAATATCCTCGGCGTCCTGCCGGTCCTGGGGAGCCCTAGCAACATCTCCGCAACAGAGAACGATCCGGCAACGCCGATCAATGCTGGAATCACCGTCACGGATGCAGGATCTAGTACTCTGTCCAGTGCCACCGTGACATTGACGAATTACGCGGCTGGCCAGGACGTCCTTGGGTTTGTCAACGACGGCCTGACAATGGGAAACATCGCCGTCGCAACGAATGTCGCCGGAATCCTGAGCCTGGCGTCAAGCGGAGCATCGGCGACAACGGCCGAGTGGCAGGCTGCGCTGCGATCGGTGACGTACACCAACACCAGTGACAATCCATTGACGGCGACTCGAAACGTCACGTTTACGGCGAATGACGGAACGGCTGTCAGCAATTCGCTGGCCAGTACGATTCAACTGACGGCCGTCAACGATCCAGCCGTATTGACAATCGGTGGTAACATCTCCTACGTGCAGAATGATCCCGCCACAGCGATCGACACAGGCCTGGTACTCACCGATATCGATAGCTCGGAACAACATGCCACGATCACAATTGCCAATTTCGTTGCAGGTCAGGACGTACTGGCATTCACCAGTGACGGACTGACAATGGGAAACATCATCGTCACCAG
>CAIWEX010000601.1 GCA_903911795.1 uncultured Schlesneria sp. | reverse complement strand
CGCCTCTTTGGAACAAACGGCCGCAGAGTAGAAAGCTCTGTCGCGAACGAGTATCTCACCTGCCGGGGCGGCGAGTGAGATATTGATCTCCGAACGAGTTTACCCGCCGCCGCGGTCAAGTGCAGCGCCTGGTTCGGCCTTTTTCCTGCTCGGGTCGGGGAGTGGCCGAAGCCCCTCGGTGAGCTTCCACACGATCCCGGCCAGCTCACGGCCGCACTCCTCGACCGACAGCCCGACCTCATCTGCGAGCGCGCCCAATCGGGCGGGGTATTGCTGGCCCCGCACGAGCGCCGCAGCCTCGTCCGGGGTCAGCGTGCGGAGCAGGGCGACGACCCGCAACCGCCGCTCAAGCTCCACGGGCGATAGTCGCCGTCCGGGAAACCACTCGGGCGTACGCACCGAGGCTTCGAGCATATTCGCGTAGGTGGTCAGCAGCCTGCTCATCCGCCGCGTCTCCGTGTCCGCCGCCGAACGTTCAAGGTAACATGCCCGCGATCAACGACGGGCTTTCGTTCACACGCCAACACTTTGAACGACGAGCGACTGCGGGTCAAGTTGACCGTCTCGTTCGGCCCTGATGGCAACGAAATCTCCGATCGAGAAAATGAGCTGCGTCCCCGTTTTTCTCCGGCGGCGTGATCCGGACATGATCTATTGAATCATTGCGGAATTCGGCGACCTTCCCAAAGAATCCGAGAGGTGCCGTCATCAGCGAAATACTGCAAACCAATGAGCGAATGGCTGCAAGACGGGCACGTGCCTGTATACATGTTGCCGAACCCAGGTCCCAGCGAACCGTCCCAGGTGCCAGCATATTCGGATTCACCGGGTTCGGACATCACGGCACCGCACATCGGACATGCTTCGTAAGCAGAGGCAAAGTCGGATGATTCGTCACACACGTGTCACCCTCTGCCGAACTTGTATTTCTCTCAACGGAAGGCATTGAGAATACTTCGCGGTCGTTGAAAGTCAATCTCTTCTGTGCGTTGACGTTAGGTACGTTTTCGCAGCGCGAATTGAGCCAGCAATTCTTGCGCGGCGGGTTCTCGACCGCCGAGGTGCGGCAATACCTTACCGCACATTCGCAGACGGTGACTTACCGTCACCCGGATTCAGGCGCAATTGCTCCGGGACATGGCGTCGTTGCTGTCGCTGATGATCTGCCCGTCTCGTAACAAGATCTTGCGAGCTGCGCGGACTGCGGCGGAATGATCGTGGGTGACCATGACAATCGTGCGACCATCGCGAACGAACGCATCGAACATGGAAAGGACCACCTCGCGACTCTCGGGATCGAGATTTCCCGTTGGCTCGTCGGCCAGGATCAGCCGAGGATTGTTGGCCAGTGTCCGTGCGAGTGCGACACGTTGCTGTTGTCCGGTACTCAACTCGCACGGTTTGTGATCGAGTCGATCGCCGAGCCCGACTTGTTCGAGCAGTGATATCGCTCGTGTCCGCTGATCAGTCGGCTTGATTCCATTGAGGTACAGTGGGACCTGCACATTCTCCAGTGCAGTCAGATACGGAACCAGATTGAATGTTTGAAAGACAAAACCGATCTGCTCACGTCGTAGTCGCGTGCGATCATTCAATGATAAGTCATACAGCGACTGCCCCTCGAAAAGTAATTTACCTGCGTCGGGAGATAACATCCCTCCCAGAAGTGACAACAATGTCGTCTTGCCACTTCCGCTCGGTCCGACGACGGCCACGTATTCGCCAGCCGAAATATCAAGATGTTCGACACGAAACGCAACGACCTCCTGTCGACGCTTCTTGTAGACTTTTGTGATGCCTTGCAATTGAAACATGTGACCGTATCCGCGTCGAAAGGAGAGTGCCTGAAAAGCTTCGTGTGATCGGCTTGCAGATGGCTTTAGACTTCCGAGAAACAACGACATGGGTCCAGCCGAGCCGCAGATCGGGCCGGGAAGTAGGCTGCCAATGTGGTGATGGCGAGTGCTGCGGCCAGGGCCATTAACAACAGGTCCGGCAGGGGGGCGACTGTCACTCCAGCCCAATGAGAGCCAAGGAGCATCGCAGAAATTAGACCGAGTGAACAACCGCCAATCCCGCCGACTAGTCCCAGGATCGACGCTTTCAGCAAGAACATCCGCGTCACCAGACCCGGTGTCGCTCCGAGTGCCATCAACGTGCCGACTTCGCGACGTCGTTCACGGACGTTGGACGCAATCGTGCTCGCAACGCTGGCTCCTCCCACAACAACCAGAACGCCAACCACGAAGAGCGACATCTGGCTCATGAGACGGTTGATGCCAACCTGCGTTGAAACGACCTGCGAAATCGTCACCACTTTCGAATCAGGTAGTAACTCGGCCAGACGCGGAACGAGACTACCGGCTGCGTCCTCGCAACACCCCATCACTTCGATCG
>CAIWEX010000600.1 GCA_903911795.1 uncultured Schlesneria sp. | reverse complement strand
TAACTCCCCCGACCGATTCGGTCGGGCTCACGACCAAAACAAAAGAGTTACGGCAAAAAGCAACCTCCCAAAATTTCCGAAATCTTCGTTTTTCCCTTTTGCTGGGGAACTTGGGCTAGCGCGTTCCGGCTGGTGGGGTTTACTCAATCCACGCGTGTCGCGCAAACGGCACTGCTTCTCCGAGGACTTCGAAGCAGTGGCATTTGTGGACTCTTGCTTTGACGATTTCGGGTTCATCCGACTTTTTTACGTACGGAAGCGTTCGTAACGTCGTTGAGTTCACTTGGGTTCAGCCGGTTATTCCCATGCCAACGGTTTCAGCCAGGCAGACTTGAGGTCTGAACATTTGGCGTCAAGGACCTGACTACCGTGGCTGGTGATTCGAACTTCGCCGGTAGATGTGACGCTGCCGACGCGTGTCAGTGGCAAGCCCGCGAATACCTTTTTAAGCTCTGCTGCGGCAGATGGAGTCGTTTCAACCAGGAATCGGGTTGTGCTTTCAGAGAACAAGACGACTGCCGGATCGGACAAACCTGACGATGTGGCGACAGCAGTGACGTCCAAGTCGACTCCCAACCCGCCTGCGAATGCCATTTCGGCCGCAGCAGTTGCCAGGCCGCCTTCGCTCAGGTCATGACAGCTTCGTAGCAGGCCCTGCGAAATCGCCTGGTGGACGGCTTTGAAGATCTCTGGGGCTTGCTGAAGATCGACATGCGGCACGACTCCGCCGCTCAGGCCATTCACCAGAGCATAGTGGCTTCCGCCCATTTCATTCTTCGTGACGCCGATCAGGTACAGTTCGTTACCTGCCGACTTCAAATCCATTGTCACGCATTTGCGGACATCCGCGACCTGCCCCATCGCGCTGATCAGAAGCGATGAAGGGATGGCGACGGTCTGCTTGGATCCCGTCGAGTCGACGTACGAGAACTCGTTGTTCAGGCTGTCCTTACCACTGATGAACGGTGTTCCGAAGGCGATTGCCGTATCTTTACAGCCAAGCGCCGCGCGGACGAGTGATCCAAGGGTTTCGGGGCGTTCGGTATTGCCCCAGCAGAAGTTGTCGAGGATCGCGATCTTGCTCGGATCGGCTCCCACGGCGACGCAGTTTCGCATCGCTTCGTCAATCGCTGCGGCAGCCATCCAGTACGGATCGAAGTCGCCGTAACGGGGATTCATCCCGTTGGACACAACGACACCTCGCTGTGACTGAAAATCAGGTCGAACGACGGCGGCATCCGAAGGACCATCGCATGCGATACCGACCAGCGGCTTGACGACCGATCCCGCCTGAACCTCGTGGTCGTACTGGCGGATGATCCATTCCTTGCTGCAAACATTAAGTGAACCCAGGATTGCCTGCAGTGAGCCCGCAAGGGACCTGTGCGTCGAGCCCGCCGTCAGTGGCTTTTCGGCGGGGGGAAGATACGTCGCGTCTCGGACTACTGGTGGCCGACCATCATGCAGGAACGACATTGCCACATCGCCGACCACCTGACCGTGGTACGTCAGCTTCAGTCGGCCGTTATTACCGAACTGACCGAACGCAGTCGCCTCGACACCTTCTGCGGCGCACAGGCTGCGGAATTCTTCCCATTTGGATTCGGGGACGGCCAGGACCATGCGTTCCTGAGCTTCGCTGATCCAGATTTCAGTGTAGGACAAACCGGCATACTTGAGTGGACACTTTTCCAGCCAGACGACGGCGCCCGTGTGTTCGCCCATTTCACCGACGGCACTGCTGAAGCCCCCGGCACCACAGTCTGTGATCGCGTTGTACAGGTTCTTGTCGCGAGCCTGCAGTATCACGTCCATCACCATCTTCTCGGTGACGGCATTGCCGATCTGCACGGCTCCACCGGAGATCGTTTCACTCTCGTGTGTCAGTTCGGCGGACGAGAATGTCGCACCGTGAATCCCGTCGCGGCCCGTACGGCCGCCAACGGCGACGATCAGGTCGCCCGGGAAAACTTCCTTTTCGCACTTGTCGACGGGAATCATCGCCACGGTGCCGCAGTAAACGAGCGGATTGCCCAGATACCGTTCGTCGAAGAAGACGGCCCCGTTGACGGTGGGAATCCCCATCCGGTTCCCGTAATCGCGAACACCCGAGACAACTCCCTTCATCACCAGCTTGGGATGCAGCGTGCCTGGAGGAAGTGCATCGTATGGGGTGTCGGGCGGGGCAAAACAGAATACGTCGGTGTTGCAGATCGGCTTGGCACCGAGGCCAGTGCCGAGGGGATCTCGGATGACACCACCAATCCCGGTGTTGGCGCCACCATATGGCTCGATTGCAGACGGATGATTGTGCGTTTCGACTTTGAAGCAGACGTTTTGGTGTTCGTCGAACGTGACAATACCCGCATTGTCCTTGAAGACGCTGACACACCAGTCGTCTTTGCCGAGCCGCTCACGAATTTCGACGGTCGCTCCGAAGACGGTCTCTTTCAGCATGTTTTCGAAGACGCGTTCTCCCTTTTCATCGCGGTACCGGATACGCCCTTTCAGGGTTTTGTGCGAACAATGTTCGCTCCATGTCTGGGCAACCGATTCAAGTTCGATGTCAGTGGGGTCGCGCTGTTGATCAACCCAGTGCTGCTTGATCGTCTGCATCTCCGCGAGGCTCAGGTAAAGTTGCCCGTGCTTGCTGAGGTGCATTAAGGCTTCGTCGTTCATGTCGCGAATCGGGACCGTACGAAGCTGGAACTTGTATTCGGAACCGGCACCGATCTGATCCATCTGCAGGGGACCGGCGATGACGCGTTCAATGGCGTCATTGGCGAGGACTCGCTTTGCGATACGTTCGCGATCGGAATTGGAGACGTCGGCCGAAAACCAGTACTTGCGGGCGGTCGCTACAGTATCGACGGCAAATCCAAGGTCGACGAGGGCCTTCTGAGTACTCAGTGCGACGTTGTCGGTTACACCAGGCTTGAAGAGAACGTTGACCAGTTGACTGCCACCATTGACGGAAGGTGCGGCAGATTTAGAAATCGGATGGGCCGTAAATGTCTCCGCGACCGGATCGACGAGCAGCATCCGGGCCGCACGAGCAACGTCAGCTTCGTTCAGCGACGCTCCCTGCAGCAGGAATGACTTCGCGCTGGTGACCGCCTTGACAGAAGCGACACCGAGGGCATGTGCTTCGCCGACAACTCGCAAGCCATCTCGATCAATCTCACCCGCCGCCGGTCGAATTTCCACTTCCCAAAGCATTCGAGTTCTCGTTCAATTCAAAGTGTTGAAAGCGAGTCCATTTTGCAGGGCTCGCCAAAAATGTGATTCTATTGCCTGTCAAAAAAGTCCGCGTTGAAGAGTCTCCCGATTCAATCAGGCTGATTGCGTCAGGGGCAGTCCAATGCGGCACGTTGCTGCTGCCCATCTCTCAAAAGGTTCTGGATTTGTTCCGCGTTCCCTTCCAGTAATGCCGTCTGGTATTTTCTTAATTGCTGTTGTACCGCTTCGATCCCCGCGGCGACATGCTGTGCATTCTGCATCAGAATTCCCGTCCAGAGCTGCGGGTCGCCGGCAGCAATTCGCGTGGTGTCACGAAAGCCGGTCCCGGTCAGCGGCCGGTTCTGAATCGACAGTGTTTGTGCCAGAGCTGCTGCCACCAGATGGGGCAGATGGCTGGTCATGGCGAGTGCCTGATCATGTTCACTCGGCGACATCTGCGCTGTCCTCATGCCGACACCCTTCCACAACCGGTCCAGTCGAGTGACCATGGGATCTGGACTGGACGCGAGCGGGGTTAGCACGCACAAACGGCCTTCATAAAGCTGAGCGTCCGCCGCTTCGAATCCCTGACGATGCGAGCCGGCAATCGGGTGAGAGCCGATGAAATTGGTAATGTCGGCCACGGCATCGCAGATCGGCTGCTTGACGCTGCCGGCGTCGGTCATCAGTGTGTCTGGTCGAACAGATCCGGCTGCCTCCCTGACACCATCGGCGACTCGATCAACAGGAGTACAGAAGACGATGACATCGGCATGTGCGGCGGCTTTGGCTAAATCGGTTGAAACTTCGTCGATCAATCCGGCGACGCGGGCGCGTCCCAGTCGCACGGCATCTCGCCCGACCCCGATGATGTGTTGAGCCACCCGACGATGTCGCAGCGCAGCCGCCAGCGATCCGCCAATCAGGCCGACCCCGACGATGACGACTGTATTTTCCAGCGGTTCTTGGAACGGCGGTTCGCTCATGCGATGCATTGTAGTCAGGAGCATCGCCAAACGAAATCATGCACACCGAAGTTCGGCCGGGATGTGCCGAACGCGTTCGGTAACCCAACTTCCCCAGTTGTAGCCGTAAGTACTTGCAGGGTAACGATCGGGGCCTTGGTTTTCTCACTACATTTGTGTTTGCTTTATTTTTGAGGGCAACCTGAGCTGGAGTTTGTCGAGGAGGATTTGTTGATGGTCAGTTGGCCGACTGACACAACGCGTGCGGATTTCGAGC